>NZ_JBNZCE010000049.1:0-36987 GCF_050589265.1 Actinoplanes sp. G11-F43 | reverse complement strand
CGGATCATGACCGACTTCCCCGACGTGTTACGCACCGTCACCGCCCTGGAGATCTTCAGAACCGCCCAACCGGGTTTTGAATGACCCTCCTACCACGTAGCCATCGCTGCAGTCAGTCACCTCAACTGCCGATGAGACGCACCTCCGCCCTGCTGAAAAATCCGCGAAAATGTAGCGGGATTCACTCGCTCCCCACACTTCCTTCCGGCATTTTCGTGAAACCTGAAAGCAACGAGGAAAATCCGTCGAATACCGGAAGATGCCCATCGGAATCCGGACAGAAATCTCCCCTTCCACCGCATGGAAACCCTCGGCAACCTGACCGTCCAGGCCCTCATCGAGTGTCACCGCGACCATCGTTTTGCGTCGGCCACACTCATTCATGAAAAGACAACCCCACGCCCGCCCAACCAGTGCCGGTGCCCGCGCTGGGGCTGGGGCTGGGGCTGGGGCCGTGTCTTGCGTTGCGGCCGCAGGCTGCCGGTTCGCCTGCGGCCATGGGCTCAGCCCGCCGGGTAGCGGAGCTCGCGGTGCCCGGACCGGAACCTGGACCGGGCCCGGCGCTGCCGCCGCAGGCTGCCGGTTCACCTCCGGCCATCGGCTCGACCCGCCGGACTGCGAAGCTCGCGGTGCCCGGACCGGAACCTGGACCGGGCCCGGCGCTGCCGCCGCAGGCTGCCGGTTCACCTCCGGCAATCGGCTCGACCCGCCGGACTGCGGAGCTCGCGGTGCCGGCCGGGACACCGCCGGCGCTGCGGCTGTTGCGGACCGGGTTGCTGGAGCTGCCGTGCTTGTTGTCGATGGTTGCCGCCGAACCGCCAGGTGACGCGCAACACCAGGTGAAGCCGCAAGCACCGGAAACGACACGGGCGCCGGTCGCGTCACGGGCGCCCGTCGCGTGGCGGGCACCGGGCGCGTGGCGGGCACCGGGCGTGTAGCGGGCACCGGGCGTGTAGCGGGCACCGGGCGCGTGGCGGGCGCCGGGCGCGTGGCAGGTGCCGGTCGCGTCGCGGGTGGATGCTGCGGGACGGGGGTGGCCGGTGTCGAGGCTGCTGCCGGCGGGGGCGGTGTGGGGCGCGGCGTGGGATGGGCCCGGGTGCCGGCGATGTCGGCGGGAGTCCGCGGCGGGTTGCGGCTCTCCCGGAGGCGCCGAAGCTTCTCGGCATGGCGCCGCTGCAGCCCCCAGTCACGGCGAATCTTGTGCTGACGACGAAACTCCGCACGATCCGGATCATAATTACGGGCCTTGGTCCAATCCCGCATCGCAGCAGTTTGGGACCGGCTGAACAACGACATCTGAGCCATACCAAAATTGTCCCGGACCCCGACCGCGAAGTGTAAGAAGTCGATCATGCCAAATCGCATTCCCGGACCAGAACAAAAACGAGCCACCGACACGATACGGCCACCATCGCGCCACGCTGGCCAAAGGGACACCATCGACCTCTGATGGCACCCCTCTGTGTCAAGATGCGGTGAGCAGCGGTGCTCTATAGTGGTCTCTACGGCGGGTCCGGGAAGTGACTTCTCCGAAGTGTCGATCATGGGGCTCAGGTCGGCCGCGCTGGATTGCAGAGTCGCCCCCGCTTGTCCTCCCGGGCCCGTCCTGAGCCGTTCGGCGTCAGCGGCCATCTGCCGGGAGACGACGTCGGATAGCCGGGGTTTCAGGGCACGCATCGCTTCCATGGCGGTCTTACCGGCGGCGAGTTTGCGCCGGTAGTAGCGGCGGCCTTCGGTTCGTTGCGGAGCTGGACCACGACCATGATGTGCAGAACCCGGTTGATCCGGCGGTTCCTGGCTCGCGACAGCCGGTGCCGATCCTGGTCGCCGGAGGACGCGTCGATGGGGTGCGGTGCCGTTCCAGGACGCGAAGTGACCGACGCGAAGTGACCGACGCGAAGTGACCGCGACGCGAAAGGACCAACTCGAAGGACGAACTCGAAGGACCGACGCGAAGGGACCGACGCGAAGGGACCGACACAAGGGACCGACGCGAAGGACCACGGCCGGTTAATCGGCCGACGTCGCCGACGTCGCCGATCCCGCCGGTCACCTCGATCGAGCCTGGCCGGGCTGCGGTCGTACGACCAGAAACAAGTAGCCGCGATCCGCGCGTCTCTGTGGCCGTGCCGACCACGGTCCGCATCGGCCGATTCCCTGCCGCCGTTCGCCTACCGGCGACGGGGGCCGCACGGCGATCAGTCCCAGAAGCACTCGAGGTGGTCGGACGTCTCGACGGCGTCCGCGTCGGCGCAGAACGCGATGGCGTCGGCACGCAGTCTGTCGTCGATCTCCGGTGACCAGATGGTCTCCAGTGACACCCGGTAGTCCGGCCGGTCCGGGCTCACCGCGTAGCCCTGGGCGTGGGTGCCCGGGTGGTCGCAGACGAATGGGAAGATGTCCCAGGCGGACGGGGCGGCGTTCTGCCGGTCGTCCGGGTCCAGCCAGTTGCCGTCGAGCAGCAGGGCCAGCCCGCCGGCGTCCAGTGGGCCGAAGAATCCGGCGCCGCCGGTGAAGGTCTCGCCGTTGCCCAGCAGGTCGAGGAACGGGAGCATGGCGTCGCGGGCAGTGGCGTCCCGGTTGAAGGGGAACGGGTCCCGGGAGGGCGGTCGCTCGGCGTCGCAGAGGGCCGGCCGGGACGAGGGGCCGGATGTCGCCGAGGCCACCGCCGGCGGGCCGGCCACCGGAGCCGCGCGATCCGGCCACGTGGTGACGGCGACGGCAGCCAGGCCGCAGGCCACGACGATGGCGGCGGAGACGGCGAGGTTCGTCAATCGGCGCACCGGGAGAGTATGCCGCCCGACCGGGTGACGGCCGCAGCCGGAGGGTGGGTGATCTACGGCTGGACTGGGTATGGACGCCGCGCCGTCGTACAGCAGTGAGGGAGAACCGGTGCCACGCCTTGAGAAGACTGTCGTCCTGCTCCCGGTGTTCAAGCCCGGCCCGCGTCTGTCCGAACTGGTCGAGGCGCTGCTCGCCGAGATTCCCGAACCGGCCGCCGTGGTGATCGTCGACGACGGGACCGGGCCGGGCGCCGACACCCGGCTGGCCGAGGTCGAGGGATGGGGCTGCACGGTGCTGCGGCTGCCGGCGAACCGGGGCAAGGGCGTCGCCCTCAAGGCCGGGTTCCAGCACGTCCGCTCCCGGTTCCCCGGTCAGGCGGTGGTCTGCGCCGACGCTGACGGCCAGCACAGTGTGGCCGACATCCGCGCGGTCGCCGAACGCTGCGAGTCGGGGCACATCGTCCTGGGTGTGCGCCGCTTCGACGGGATGCCGCCGCGCAGCCGGTTCGGCAACACCGTGACGCAGGCGGTGTTCCGGGCGGCGACCGGCCGCACCGTCAGCGACACCCAGACCGGCCTGCGCGCCTATCCCGCCGACCTGCTCGACCGGCTCTGCGTGGTGCCGGGCGAGCGTTTCGAGTACGAGATGAACGTGCTGCTGGATGCCGCGTCGACCGGCCACCCGATCGACGAGGTGCCGATCCCGGCCACCTATCTCGACGGCAACGAGGGCTCACATTTCAGCGGCCTGACCGATTCGGCACGGGTCTACCTTCCGCTGCTGCGCTACGTCCTGGTCAGCCGCCGGGTCACCAGGTCAGCCGACGCCGATGAGGGCGCCCTGAACTGATCAACCGGAGGCCGCCCGGACGGTCCGGTTGATCATCCTTCGTGGTGACGGCGCGCCGCTGAGCCGCCGCGGGCCGGGAAGACGGGAGCTTGGTCAGCGCAGGCCGGCCTCGCGCAACAGGGCATCGCGCTGCGGGGCGGGCAGGCGGTCGACGTAGAGGGTGCCGTTCAGGTGGTCGGTCTCGTGTTGGAGGCAGCGGGCGAAATACCCCGTACCGGAAATGGTGATGGGGTTGCCGTTTTGATCGGAACCGGTCACCGTGGCGAGGGCTGCTCGGGGTAGTTCGGCTCGTGGGCCGGGTACCGAGAGGCAGCCCTCGGAGCCGGTGACGTCGCCGGCCAGGGCGGAGGGGGCGGACAGGACCGGGTTGACGATGTGGCCCTTGTGGCGGGCGCCCTCGTCGTCGGGGCAGTCGTAGACGAATACCTGCAGGTCGACGCCGATCTGGTTGGCGGCCAGGCCGACGCCGTCGGCGGCGTACATCGAGTCGAACATGTCGGTGATGAGGTCGGCGAGCGCGGTGTCGAAGACGGTGACGTCGGCACAGCGGCGGTGCAGGACGGGGTTTCCGTAGTACGTGATCGGTCGCGCGGACATCAGAGCACGGTACGCCAGGTCAGCTCGGCGTTCCCCGGCGGCGCAGCACCCAGAACAGCCCGCCGCCGACCGCGAAGGTGATCGCCACGCCGAGGACGCCGGACAGGCCGGTGGCGAGGTACTCGTTGTCGATGCCGCGGACCGCGTAGTCGGCGAACGGGCCGTCGGCGAACTCGTGGTCCTCGGCCTTGCCGGCCATGCAGTCGCCGCCGGTGATCTCGTCGTCGGCGTTGAAGGTGCAGCCGTCGCGGGCGGTGTGGTCGAGGCCGTCGGGGCTGCCCGAGGCGAAGCTGCTGACCACGCCGGCGAGCAGCAGGGCGACGAACAGCCCGGCGATGATGAACCGTGTCCTGGTCACGCGGCGGCCTCCGTGACGATCGGCTTGCGGAAGCGGCGTAACGCGTACACCAGGTCGGGTCTGACCTTGGCGACGGTGACCACGGTGGTCGCGGTGATCAGGCCCTCGCCGATGCCGATGAGCAGGTGCACGCCGGCCAGTGCCCCGGCGACGCCGGCGAGGGACAGGTCGGTGGTGCCGCCGAGGGCGTACTGCAGGACGAAGCCCTGCGAGGCGATCACGACACCGATGACGGACGCGACGAACGCGGTGGCACTGAGCGGCAGGAACCGCAGGAGCAGAACGACCAGCAGGTACGCCGCGGCGGCCCCGAGCAGGGCCATGTTGGTGATGTTGAGGCCGAGTGCGGTGAGGCCGCCGTCGCCGAAGACGAGCGCCTGCACGATCAGGACGGTGGCCACGCACAGGGCGCCGACCCACGGTCCGACCAGGATCACCGCGAGGGTGCCGCCGAGCAGGTGGCCGGAGACGCCGGGCAGCACCCCGAAGTTGAGCATCTGCACGGCGAAGATGAACGCCGCGACCAGCCCGGCCATCGGCGCGAGCCGGTCGTCGAGGTCGGCTCCGGCGCGCCACACGCACACCGCTAGACCGGCCACCGCCAGCACCATGAAGATCGCCGAAACGGGACCGTTGATGATCCCGTTGGCGATGTGCATCGCCGTCGTATCCATGCGGTCAGCATATTGACAGGTATGCGCTGTTGCATAGAGTTGGCAACTACATGGCGACGTAGCGGCCGGGCCGGTGGTTCATCGCCAGCACCAGGTTGAGCACGACCGCGCCGACCGCGGACAGCAGGGCCGCGGCGGGCGGCAGCACGAGCAGTGACAGCAGGACGACGACGGCGTCCAGGGCGAGCTGCACATACCCGGCCCGCCATCCCATCCTGTCCTGGGCGATCAGGGCGATCACGTTGAAACCGCCGAGGCTGCCGCCGTGCCGGAAGATGATCAGGATGCCGATGGCGGTGGCCAGGTTGCCGGCGATGGTGGCGTACAGCGGCGCCATCTGGACCAGCGACATCATCGCCGGGTGCAGCAGGGAGAACGCCGACACCAAAGCGATCCCGATCGCCGACCGCACGGTGAACGACCAGCCCCGGCGGGTGATCGCGAGGGCCACGAACGGCACGTTGACCAGCACGAAGATCGCCGCCAGCGGCCAGCCGGAGACCCGCTCGATCAGCAGGCCCAGTCCGGCGGTGCCACCGGTCGCGATCCCGCCGGACTTGAGCAGGAACAGGCCGAGCGACGCCACGAACGCCCCGGTGACGATGCTGACGGCGTCCTCGGTGGCCGAGTGCCGTACCGGAGCCGGGGGTTTGTCCATGACGGTGCCGTTGATCATGAAAGAGACGGTCCCAGCGCAGGTCCTTCTGTGCAACCGGAGCCTGTCCCGGTGGTCAGGTTGCCCAGCCGCGGCCGCTGATCGGCCGGATCGGTCCAGCCCGTCGATCGTTTGTAGCGCAGCCTTAACAATCAGCCGATCCGGAGCACGATCTCGCCGCGCGTGTGGCCGGCGGCGAGGGCCTCGTGCGCCTTGCCCCGCTTCTCCCGTCCCGCCCGCGGAGATCGCACCCGCGTATCGTGTCAGCGGTGAGCATCGGCAAGGGTGACATAGCGCCAGACTTCGAACTCCCGGACCAGGACGGCACGCCGCGACGGCTGACCGACCTCCTCAAGGACGGCCCGGTCGTCCTCTTCTTCTACCCGGCCGCGATGACCAAGGGCTGCACCGCGGAGGCCTGCAACTTCCGGGACCTGGGCGCCGAATTCCAGGCCGCCGGCGTCCAGCGGGTGGGCATCAGCAAAGACCCGGTGGAGAAACAGAAAATGTTCGCCGACACCCACTCGTTCGATTACCCGCTGTTGTCCGACCCCGAGGCGAAAACCCTTATTGCGTACGGGGTCAAGCGCAAGCTCGCCCTCGGCCCGCTGAGCACGAAGCGCATGACCTTCGTGATCGGCACCGACCAGACGGTCATCGACGTGATCCACAGCGAGCTGGACATGAACCAGCACGCCGCCGATGCCCTGGCCGCTGCCGTCGGCGCCAAGTCCTGACCCCGGTGTGGGTGGTGATCTCCGGCTCACCACCCACTATTCACCGAGTGCGTCGCGGGCCATCGGCACGAAGCGGGACAGCGCGTACGGGATGCTGACCGCGGTTCCGACGGCGAACGCGCCTGCGAGATCGGCGTCGTCGATGACGAGCAGGCGGCCCGCCCGCGCCGACGGCAGAGCGTTGAGGGCCCGGTCGGCCCGCAACTCGGCGCCGGGACCGAACACCACGGTGAGGTCGGCATCCAGCCATTTCGGATCCGTACCGGAAACGACAGTGTGGAATCGTTTTTCCGGGTAGGTGTCCGGCTCGGTCATCTCGATGCGCCGGGAATTCGTGAATCCGATGCTCTCCAGCAATCGGACCCGGTCGTCCCGGCTGATGAATGCGTGATATCCGTCGTCCGCCGCCACCGCCACGCTCACCGAACGGCCCGCGAATCCGGGGTTGTCCCGCCGGACCGCCGCGATCGTCGCCTCGGTGTCCTCGAGCAACCGGAGGCCCTCCAACCGGTACGAAAGCGCGCTGGCGATCATCTTCACCTGGTCCTGCCAGGTGACGTCATACGGCACGGACTCGCGCCAGCCCGCCGGCGGCGCCGGATCCGGCACCGCCGGCGCCACCTCGTTCAGCCTGGCCCAGGTGGCCTGATCGGGGGCTTCGGTTCGGGTCATCGTCACCAGATCCGGCTGGAATGCCGCGACCACCGCCACGTCGAACCCGGCGCCGGTGAGAACGGCCGGGGTGGCGTCGCCCAACGCCGGCGCCGACCAGGGGCCGACGCCCCGTGACCAGGCCGCCGACCAGTCGTGGATCGCCACCGGCCGGACCCCGAGGGCCAGCAGCACGTCCGCGTCACCCCGGCCGAGAGCGGCGATCCGTTCCGGACGGGTGGCGATCCGGGTGGAGCCGTACCGGTGCAGGATCGAATTCGGAAACGGTGGACCGTCGCCGCCCGCGATGGACGGATGATGCTCGTCGACACACCCGCTCAGCGTGACGCCCACCAGGCCACCGAGAAACAATCGGCGGGAGACGGCCCGGTGGCGTCGCGGTCCGGCGGTCACCACGGCGCCCGGACCTGCACCGGCTCGCCGTAACCGGACAGGGTCATGGTGACCGTGCGGTGGTAGGCCGGCATGTCGCCGCGGGCCGGACTGTCCACGGTGCTCGTCAGTGAGCTGACCAGGCCGTCGCTCACGGTGACGGTGCCGGTGATGTCGGTGCCGGTGAAGGCGTACGTCGAAGGGTTGATCTTCTGTATGGTGGCCTGTCCGCTCAGGTCCCGCAGCAGGCTCGCCGGATCGGCCGCCACGAACCCGGGCTCGTCGACCCGGCCGACATGGCAGACGATGAACCGGCTGACGTCGCCGGGACCGAGGGTGTTCCGCTGCTTTCCCATCCGCTGGTAGCGGATCCCGTCGACCGCCCAGTGCTCGTTGAGCTCCCCGGATCGCATGTATCCGGTCCCGGCATCCGGGTCGATCATGCCGGAGCAGGTGCCCCTCGTCGGCGGGAGATCGTGGGCGCGCACGGTCAGCTCGGACTCGACGACGAACCGGAACGACTGCCCGCCGCTCTCGGAGATCGCGGCGGCCAGCTCAAGGCGAGGTTCTTCCGGATTTCCTTGCACGTCTCGCGTCGCTCCCGGACCGCCTGGGTCCTTTTGCGTCACGCTGGGGTCTTTTGGCGTCGCGGCTGTCGGGTCTTCGCCCTTTGAAGTCATGACCAGGCTACTCATGGCCACCGCGCCGACGGCAAGCACCGCTGCAGCCGTACCGCCGAGACCGGTCAGCGCCTGCCGCCGCCTCCGCCGTCGTCCCCGCCCGATGAGGTCGGCGACCGGCGGCCGGCCGGCGCCGGACTCGCCGGCCCAGTCGTGCAGGGCCGTCCTGAGATCGGTGTCGTTCATACTCGGATCCCTTCAGCACCGGTCGTCTCCCGCAGCTTCGCCAGCGCACGGGAATGGGTGGACTTGAGCGCGCCGACCGAACAGCCGAGCACGGCAGCCGCGTCCTTCTCCGTCAGATCCTCGAAATACCGCAGGATGATCACGGCGCGCTGTTGCCGGGGAAGCGCCCGGATCGCCCGCCGCAATGCATCCTCCGGTTCCGGCAGATCGGCCCGGACATCAGGCAGATCCGGGGCTTGGGCCACCGGCCACTCCCGTCGCCACCGACGCCAGCTGCTGACATTGCCGTTGATCAGCATCCGCCGCAGATAGGCGTGCGGATCCCCGTTGCGGACCACCTGCCGCCAGCGTGAGTAGAGCTTGACCAGGCACTCCTGAAGCAGTTCCTCACCATGCTGCCGGTCACCGGACAGCACACTCGCCGTCCAGAGGTACCGGCCCCACCCCGCCTCGACGAACGCGGCAAACCCGGCATCCGTGGCGTCGACCGCTTGGCTTCCGTCATTCACACCTTCTCCACGCCCCACCAGGCCGAAAGGTTTACCGCCACCCGCCGCCCTCTCGGAAGTGCCCGTGGCTGCGGTCACCCCGTGTGCCGATCTGTAGCTCGAGTCGGACCCGACGGTTACACGGGAAGCCTTTGACCAGTGTGTATTCAGCGCACACGCCCATCCTCACGTCCGCCCCGCGGGGCGGGCGAGCCGCGGGCAGCGGAGATCGGATCTCGTTCAAGGGTTCCGCTGCTCTGGAGCATGGTTCAACGGCGAGTCAACCGCGGTCTCCATGACGTCTCCGCGGGTGAGCGGGTTCCCTTGATCAACCGTCAGGATCACCCACTCGCGAGACCCCGCCGAACGCTCACACTGCCCGGCTCGCGCGCAGGCGTCCGGTACCCCACGTCCGGTACCCCACCCCGCCAGCATTACGCACACGCCAAACGGTGAGCACACGCCGGGCCCAGGACACCGACGCGGACACTCGACCAGCCAACGTGCGCGCCCACTCAGGGCCGACGTCACCCCGAGCGGCCAACGTGTACACCCACCCCCGAGCCGACATCACCCCGACCAGCCAACGTACGCACCCACCCCCGAGCCGACATCACCCCGAGCAGCCAACGTACGCACCCACCCCCGAGCCAACGTCACCCCGAGCAGCCAACGTGCGCACCCACTGGGACATCGCCGGCGCACCGGGACGACCTACGTACCGTTTCCCAGCACGGCACTCCCCTGCAGGCAAGCCCCGTGCCGGGTGAGGCGAACTGGCCACAGCCGTCCGCAAGGACACGTGCCTGCCGTGGCCAGTTCGTATCGTTCACCGGCGACCCGCCCGGTGTTGCCTTACGAGACCGGCGCCTCCACCAGGACGCGGACGTCCCACGGCCCGAGCCGGACCGTCTCCCCCGCCGCGATGCCGGCGTCGCCGAGCACGTCGGAGCAGGCCACCGGAACCGTGAACTCCCGCTCATTCCACGACCAGTTGTGCACGAACCGCACCCGCGCGCCGTCCCCGTTGACCGCCGACATCACGGTCAGCTCGGGCACATCGGTGCGCCACCCACCGGCCGGCCCGGACACCCCCACCGCCCACGCGAACAGATCGCGGGCGAACTCCGCCGACGGCACGGTGCCCACCGTGGTGACCCGCCCGGAACCGTGCTCACGAGTCGTGACCGCGGCCCACTGCCGGAAGTGCGGGTGCTCGTAACCGGCCAGAACCTCAGCGGTGGTGACGGTCAGACCGTCGATCCAGTGGGTGGCCTCAGCCGCCGGGTCGAGCCCGAGCACGTCCCCGGAGGCCCGCACCGGGATCGGCTCGGCGATGTTGCTGAACTCGTCGTACTCCACCCCGGCCGCCTGATGCAGACGCGCCGGTGACACCTCGGCACGGGCCCGGGCCTCGTGATCGGCATACCCGGTCCGCGGCCCGAGGATCAGGTGCCCACCTGCCTCGGCATACGCCAGCAGCCAGTCCAGCTCGGCGTCGGTAGTGATGTAGAAGGCCGCGGCCACCAGCACCGGATGCTCCCGCACCACGTCGGCCACCGGGCGCGCGGTCAGGTGGGCGGCGTGCCACACCCGGCTCTGCAGTTTCGCGTCGAACGCGCCCCGGTAGAACGGGTCGGCGATCCCCTGGTACGACCGGAGGTCCGCGTCCCCGCCGGCGGTGGCCAGGAACGGCTGGAACTCCAGCGCCCGCTTGCTCTCCGTCGAGTAGACGAACGCGACATCGGCGTCCGGCACCAGCCCGGTCACCGCCGAACCGGCCCGCTCCAGGTCGGCGCCGATCCGGGCGACCTCCCGGTAGACCCGCCCCGGACGCCCGTTGTGCGGCAGCACACCACCCCAGTACGTCTCGGTCCCGTAGTGCAGGGTGTGCCAGTGCCAGTACTCGATCATCTCGGCGCCACGGGAGATCAGCGCCCAGGCCACCTGCCGCCACTGCCCGTCGAAGGCCGGCCGGTTGACCCACGAGTGACCGATGGCCTGCGCGTCGGTCTCGGTCACCAGGAACGGCTCCTGCCGGGCCGAGAACATCCGGTCGGCGCTCTGGAACAGCGCCCAGGTCCCCCGGGTCGTCCAGTCCTGCGGGCGGTTCTGCTCGTCCGGCAGTCGCAGCGCGTCCTGCATGTCGTAGTACGGGTTGCCGGAGGTGACGTCCAAAGCCGCCGCGAGGGTACGGTCGTCGACCGCTGCCCGGTCGAAGGCGATGCAGGTGGTCACGAACTGGCCGGGGCTCGCATACTCCCGGGCGATGTCGGCCTGCCAGGCGATGTACTCGGTGGCCTGCTGTGCCTGGAAGGTGCGCCAGGCGTGGTCGTACTGCGGCTGGGCGTTGCCGTCCGGGGTCCACAGGTCGGACCAGTCCGACAGCCGGTGTGACCAGTAGACCAGTCCCCACTCGCGGTTGAGGGTCTCCACGTCGCCGTACCGGCCGCGCAGCCAGTCCACGAACCGCTGGAACACGCCGTGGTTGTGCAGCAGCACGTTGCCGGGCTCGTTGTCGACCTGAAACCCGATCACGGCGGGGTGGCCGGCGTATCGCTCCAGGATCCGGCGGCTCACCCGCTCGGCGTGGAAGCGGAACGCCGGATGGGTGTAGTCGGTCTCCTGCCGGGCGCCCCACGGGATACGCCGGCCGGTGGCGCTCTCCCCGGCGATCTCCGGGTAGAGCCGTGCCAGCCAGGGCGGGACGGCGTAGGTCGGCGTGCCGAGGATGACCCCGATGCCCCGGGCGTGCGCACCGTCCAGGACCGGCTGCAGCCAGTCCAGGTCGAACCGCCCGTTCTCCGGCTCCCACGTCGACCACACCGACTCGCCCACCCGGATCACCGAGAAGGAGGCCTCGGCCATCAGATCGAGGTCGGTCTTCAGCCGGTCGGTCGGTTGGTACTCGTGGTAATACGCCGCACCGAATCGAACCCGGTCAGGACGTTGATAACTGTGGTTCACCAGCACATTGTTCCCCGCGGCGGGCTCCGGGCGGGCCGGGATGTGGCGGGAAACGCTCAACTGCCGCGGGGTGCTCATGCCAGGCCCGCCTCGTAGCCGGCGATCACGAGCTGGGCTCGGTCGCGGGCGTTGAGCTTGGTCAGCAGGTTGCCCATGTGGGTCTTGAGGGTGCCGCGGCTGATGTGCAGCTCGGCCTGGATCTCGACGTTGGAACGGCCCTGGGTGACCAGCAGCAGGATCTCCCGTTCACGCCGGGTCAGGTCGTCGAGGGTGCGGCGCGGCGCCTGCTGCCGCAGCGCTTGTTGCCGCAGCGAGGTGGCGATGAGGCGGCGGGTGACACTCGGCGCGAGCAGGGACTCCCCGGCGGCGACCGTGACGATGGCGTCGAGCAGCCGGGGCGGGGTGATGCTCTTCAGGACGAACCCACCGGCGCCCGCCCGCAACGCCCGGTAGACGTGGTCGTCCAGGTCGAACGTGGTCAGCACCAGCACGTGCGGAGCCGGCTGGAGGGCGGTGATCCGCTCGGTGGCGGCGATCCCGTCGAGGTCGGGCATCCGGACGTCCATCAGCACCACGTCGGGCTGTCGCTCCGCGGCGAGCTCGACGGCGGCACGGCCGGTGGCCGCCTCCCCGACCACGCTCAGCCCCGGTGTGGCGTCGATCAGCTCCTTGACGGTCTCCCGGAACAGCGGCTCGTCATCGACCAGCAGCACCCGTACCCCCTGGCTGGTCATGTTGTGAACCGCAACGTCGCCCGCACCGCGAACCCACCGCCGGGTTGTGGCGCCGCGGTCAGAGTGCCCTGATGCGACGCGGCCCGCTCCCCCATCCCGACAAGCCCGAACCCGTCCGTCTCGACCCGCCCGTCCATCCCCACCCGCCCAGTTCCATCCACCGGCCCGTTATCGATCTCTGGCCCGGAGCCGTCCGTCCGGCCGGCCCACTCGGCCCGCCTGGTCCGGCCCTCGCGGCGACTCGTGGAGTCGTCGGCGGGGCCGTCGTTGACCACTGACAGCTGGAGTGCGGTGGTCGTGGACGTGACGGTGACGTGGCATCGGCTCATGGGCGCGTGACGGCGCACGTTCGTCAGGGCCTCGCGCAGGATCCAGTACGCCGAGGCGCGGACCCCGGCGGGGACCTCGGACATGTCGCCGCGCTTGACGGTGACCGTGACGCCGGACGCCCGGGTCTCCTCGACGATCCGGTCCAGATCCGTGCTGGTCCGCAGATCGCCGAGGACCGCCCGCACCTCTTCCAGGGTGGTCCGGCTGACCTGCTCGATCGTGTCCAGCGCGGTCTTCCGGTCGGTCTCCAGATGGTTCGCGACGGCGGCCTTCATCGCGATCAGGCTCAGGTTGTGGCCGACGACATCGTGGACGTCGCGGGCGATCCGCAGCCGCTCCTCCACGATGGCCCGGTCGGCGAGCAGGCTGTTGTGCTCGCGCTGCCACCTCAGCGCCAGGGCGAGCGCCCACGAACCGCCGATGATCGCCGTGCTGTAGAGGGTCACGGTCACCGGGGCGTTGGTGAACGTCTCGGAGTCAAGGCTGCCGGGCACGAGGGGCAGCGCGGTGAGGAACGCGTCGGCGAACCCGGGGATCAGCACCGCGGCCAGTGAGGACGGCAGCGCCCAGTGGCCCGGCGCCAGCGCGACGACATAGAGGGCATAGGCCACCGCGTAGACCGAGACCTCGGTGCCGACCCCGGTGAGAATGGTCAGCGCGGCGGCCACCTGGACCACGACCAGCACCGGGGCCGGCCAGACGACCCGGAACGCCAGCGGCAGCCCGAGCAGGGCGGCGAGGCACCACACCCACCACCCGGACACCGGCCGCATCAGCACGACCGCGGCCGTCATGGAGACCGCGATCACGGTATCCGCGCCGATCACACCCCATCGCCACCAGTTCATGCCCGCCACCGTAGCCGCCGCGGAGCGGCAAGACTTCGGACCAGGGTCCGATGTTTTCGGCCGGATCCTGGCCCAAGCTCGACGGCGTGCTGATCCGAACCGTGACCGCTCTGTTCCTCTCCGTTCCCTACCTTCCACCGGCTCCCGCCGAGCCGGTGTCCACGATCGACGCCGTGGTGGAGGCCTATCGTGAGGCGGCCCGCATCCCGGGCATCGCGGTGGCCGTCGTCCAGGGCGATCGGATCGTGCACGCGGCCGGCTACGGTCAGGACGCCGCCGGCGAGCCGGTGACCGCCCGCACCGTGCTGCCGATCGCGTCGCTGAGCAAGTCGGTGACCGCGCGGGCCGTCATGGAGCTGGTGGAGGCCGGGCGGGTGCGCCTGGACGAGCCGGTCCGCGAGCAGTTGCCGGAGTTCACCATGGCCGACGACCGGGCCGCCACGATCACCGTCCGCCAGCTGCTCGATCACACGTCCGGGATGTCCGACCAGACCTATCAGTCGTTCAGCGGCCCACCCCTGCACAGCCTGCGGGAGGCGGTCGCGTCGATGCGTGACGCCCGGCTGGCCGCCGACCCGGGTTCCCGGTTCGAGTATCACAATCCCAACTACCAGGTCGCCGCACGGCTGGTCGAGGTGGCCAGTGGGCAGAGCTTCGACGCCTACCTGCGGGAGCACGTGTTCGGGCCGCTGGGCATGACCGACAGCCGGACCATCGGCACCCCCGACGAGCTCGACCCACCGGGTCCCGGCCACCGGATGATCGCCGGGCTGGCCGTCGCCCTGCCCGAGCCACCATCGTTCGGCAACGGGTCGGGCGGGGTGCTGAGCACCGCGACCGACATGGCCGCGTGGCTGATCGCCCAGCAGCGGTGGCCCCGGCCCACCGGTTCCTACAGCCTCGGCTGGAACGCCGGCACCACACAGTCCGGTGCCCCGCTCATCGATCACACCGGCGGGCTGGTGACCATCACCGCCTACCAGGCACTGCTGCCGGCACAGGGCTATGGCATCGCGATCATGGCGAACGCCGGCAGCCAGTACGGCGACGCGCCCGATCTCGGCGATCGGCTGATCGCACTGTTGGAGGGCCGGGAGGTCCCCGCACCGCCGGGTTCCGGATCGGCGATCCTGCTGGACGCCGGAGTCCTGCTGGCGGGCGCCGTGCCGATGATCATGGTGGCCCGGCGAATCAGGCGCCCCGGCGCTCGCGGATGGCTCCGGACACCCAGGTGGCTCCCGACGACTGGGTGGCTCCCGATCCGTGGATGGGGCGCGCGATTCCAGACCCGTGGATGGCTGCGGGTCCGCGCGTGGCTCCGGCTGCTCCCCCATCTGGTGCCGATCCTGCTGCTGGCAATGCTCGACCGGGTGGTCAGCGTCCTTTACCGGGGCATGGACATCTCGTGGGTGCAGGCGATCTATCTGTTTCCGTCGTTCACGGTTCTGCTCGTGGTCACCGCACTGGCCAGTGCCGTCGCTCTCGGCGCCGGACTGCGGGCGATGCGGGCCGGCCGGTCCCACCGCCAAGGCTCGGCGGCGACGCCGGCCGCGCTCGGGACGGAGCAATCGTGACAGCCGCCGGTGTCCTGAAGTTGCGGTTGGGCCGTAACGTCCATTCCTCAGTCGAGAACGCGAACGGGGGACGCCGCTTTGAGGAAGGCGAAGAAAGCACTGTCCATCTCCGGATATGTCATCGGTCTCTATTTCGTCGGGCGGGCGGCGATGCAACCCTTCGTCATCGACTTCTCCGATCCGGCCACCTATGCCGAGGACTGGGGTGGCCCGAGCCTGGCGGGTGTCCTCGCGGTTCACTGCGGGCCCGGGATCGTGGCTCTCGTGCTCATGATCGCGGCTGCCCGGCGGCGGCGATCGCGGTCCGCCGAGGCGTAGCGGCAGGCGTCACATCGGCGGCGGTGACCATAGTCGCCGGTTGGTCGTTGGTGACACGTGAAGGATTTTGCCGCTCGGGTCGTCGTGTTCGGGATTCGTGCCGTCGGGACGATCTACTGGTTCGTCTGGAAGAAGCACGTCCTCAAGTGACCGTCGTGGGGCCGCCTCCGGCGGAGCCGGCCCCACGAGGGCGGAGCCGGCCCCACGACGGTGGAGCCGGACCCACGACGGTGGAGCAACGCGACCATCACGTCACGGCCCCGCGTCGACCGCGGACCTCAGGAGGGCGTCGAGCCTCTCACCCGGCCGTCGGCCTCTGCGGCCGGTTCGTCTCGATCGGTGGGTCCGAGAAACGCGGCGTCCTCGGTGGTGACCTGATGACTCAGCGAACGGGTAGCTCGGAGCGAACGCCGGGCCTTCGAGAATGCTCATTCCGCGGCTGCCATGGCGGTGCGCAGGGACTCGGCCAGTTCGGCGGCGGTCAGTTCGCTGTCGTCGTCCACCGCCCGGTCGATCGCCTCGGCCAACGGGGCCGGGATTCCCGGAGTCCGGTCGCGGATGGGGACACACGGTTCCCGGAGGACCACCCCGATCGGGTCGGCGCCCGGCGGGAAGTCGCGGGGCGGGGAGCCCGTCAGCATCCAGTACAGGGTGGCGGCCGCCGCCCACACGTCCACCGTGCTGCCGGCACTGCGGTAATCGAGGACCTGGGACCTGGGCAGGAAATCAGCGCTGCCGCCCATGTCACCGGTCCGGGTGTGGCCGGAGAGTCCGGCCAGCTCGAAGGCCTTCGCCAGGCCGAAGTCGCCGATGCGGGCGATGCCGTCGGCCAGCAGCACGTTCTGGGGTTTGATGTCGCGGTGCACCAGGCCGCGGGCGCTGCGGGTGGTGCCGTCCGCCAGGTCGACGTCGGGCATGACGACCTGGTGGGCATATGTCAATCCGGCCAGCACGTCCAGGGTGAGGCGGACAGCCGCGGCTGGTGGGCGCACCCCGGACCGGTCGATGCTCCCGCCGGGGCAGTAGTCGCTGACCAGGAACGGCACCGGGTCCTGGTGGGCGGCACGGAACCGGACGACGTTCGGGTGCTGGAGGGCGCGTCCCGTCCGCATCTCCCGGAGGAAGCGGAGGCGGCCCTCGGGTTTGACGTCGTGCAGGACTTTCACCGCGACCGGTGTGCCGTCGGTGCGGTCGCGGGCCAGGAAGACGGAGCCCTGGGCGCCGCGGCCGATCTCCGGGCCGAGCCGGTATCCGGGGAAGTCGGCGGGCGTCACGGCCACGCGCAGGCTGCTGCCGCCGGCCAGGATCTCGTCACCGTCACGGAGGGTGTGCACGCCGCCCGTCGAGGCGCCGACCCGGATGCCGTTGCGGCTGTTCAGGTCTTCCACGCTCACGTCCGGCGGATCGACGGTGAACCGGCAGTGCCGGCGGGAGGCGGTCGGGCCGGGCAGGCTGATGTCGCAGTCCCGGTCCCGGCCGGCGAGCACGGTGGCCGGTGCGGTGAAGGTGTGGCCGTGCCTGCCGTCGACGGTGATCCGGACCGCCCAGCGCACTCAGTCGGCCATGGCCAGGTAGAGCGGGGAGCCGAGCAGCACCGTCTCCCCACCGGGCCCGGTGCCGTGCACGAGGCGTTTGGCCACGAACTCGATGCGCTGAGCCGGTCCGGGCAGGGTGGTGGTGGCCTCGTGCACGGCGGCCAGCACGGTGGCCTCGTCGTCGCCCGGCTGCGGCGCGGTGATCCCCCGCAGCAGCGACGGAAGAAGGGAGCGGCTCAACGGGGCATCCGAGCCGGGGTCGGCCGGTGCGGTGAACATGTGGGCCCGGGATCCGCCCAGCCCGAGCACTGTCTTGTCGGAGCGGCCCCCGAAATAGACCATCGGGTGCCCGTCCAGGCCGACCATCGGGCCCCAGCTCAACGGCAGGGTGCCGGCGAAGAACTGACCGGGGTTCTCCACATCACCGAGGTCGCCGAAGTCGGTGAGGAACCGCACCACCCGTTCGAGTCGGGCGACCCGGTCGGCGCCGACCGTCTTCTCGGCACCGCGCTTGCCGGAGAACACCTTCAGGTCGACACCGACCTCGGTGCTGCGCGTGCGCATCGCTCCGGGGTCGATCTGCTGGAGCAGCATCTCCACCTTGGCGTCACTGATGTAGATGAAGTAGCGGAAGGACATGGGCCGATTCTCGCATCGCCGGTCTACTGTGGCGTGATGCCGGACGGCTGGGGGACGGGCGACGTCGTGTTCGACACGTACCGGGTCGAGCAGGTGATCACCAGCGGCAACATGGGTGTCGTCTACCGGGTGCGGCACCTCGGGTGGGAGGTCGACCTGGCGGTCAAGGCCCCGCGGCCGGATCTGGTGGCCACCGAGTCCAGCCGGGCGCGGTTCGAGCGGGAGGCCGAGTCGTGGGTGGATCTGGGCCTGCATCCGAACACGGTGGCTTGCGCGTACGTCCGCCGCCATGAGGGTGTGCCCCTGGTGTTCGCCGAGTGGGTCGGCGGCGGCACCCTGGCCGACGCGATCGCCGGCCGGCGGTTCCGCGACGGCCCGGTGGTGGCGAATCTGCTGGATGTGGCGATTCAGTTCGCGTGGGGTGTGCGGCACGCGCACACCGCCGGGCTGGTGCATCAGGATCTCAAGCCGGCCAACGTGATGATCACGTCGGCGGGGGTCGTCAAGGTCACCGATTTCGGGCTGGCGCGGGCGCGGGAGCTGGCCGCCGAGGCCGGTCCGGCCCGGCCGGGTGGGACCCTGGCAGCCGGGTACGGCGGGCTGACCGAGGCCTACTGTTCGCCGGAGCAGGCCGCGGCCCGGCACACCACCGGTTCGCGGGCGGTCATGACCCGGGCCACCGATGTGTGGTCGTGGGCGCTGACGGTGCTGGAACTGTTCGCCGGGCGGCGGCTGACCGGGCACGGCCAGGCCGCGGACGCGGTCTTCCAGCGCTGGCTGTCACGGGCCCCGGAGGCCGCGCTGATGCCGGCCGCGGTGGCCGCGTTGTTGGGGGCCTGCTTCGAGCGCGATCCGGCCCGCCGTACGGTGCGCATGAATGATGTGGTCGAGGTTTTGAAGGCGGCCTACGCGGACGGCACCGGGCGGCCCTATCCTCGGCCGGAACCCTCGACGGCCCGGCTGCGAGCCGACGGCCTCAACAACCACGCCCTGTCCCTGCTGGACCTGGGCCGCCCGGAGCAGGCACGGGAGTCCTGGCGGGAGGCCCTGCGGGCGGTGCCGTATCACCAGCATTCCACCTTCAACCTGGGCCTGCACCAATGGCGGGCCGGTGAGATCACCGACGGTGACCTGATCGAGCGGCTGGACGACGACCATCTGCGGGGTCTGGTCCGGTTGGAGGGCGGTGACGTGCCGGCGGCGGCACGGCTGCTGGACTCGACGGCGCGGCCGGAGTTCCTGGCGGCGCTGCGCCGGGCCCGGGACGGCGACGACCTCACGCTGGACCCGCTGGACGGCGGAGCGACGGCGGTGGTGATCACTCCGGACGGCCGGTTCGCGGCGGCCGCCTCGGATTCCACCGTCCGGGTCTGGCGGACGGCCGACGGGAGCCCGGTGTGCCGGATCAGCGCGCCGGGCAGGGGTCTCGCGATCAGCGCCGACGGGTCGGTGGTGGCCCGCGCCGACCAGGTCTGGGACACCGCGACGGGGGTCCGGCGGGCACGGTTGGAGCCGGTCCTGGAGCCGAACGCGGTGGTTCTGAGCCCGGACGGCACGCTGCTGGCGGTGGCGTCCGCCGACAACGATCTGATCCTGTGGGAGACCGCCTCCGGCCGGGTTCGGCACGTGCTGCAGCGCCCGGCGCCGTTCGCCCCACGCGGTGACCGGGTGCTGCGGTTCAGCGCCGACGGCCGGGTGCTGCGTCTGACCCGGTCCGGGCAGCGGAGGGTGCTCAGCTGGGACACCGAGCGGGGTTTTCAGGTCGACGCCGAGGACGAGGCTTCTGCCGTCGTTCGCCGATTCGATCTGACCGCCGGCGGAGAGTTCTGGGATCGGACCGCGGGACGGCGGCTGCGGGTGTTCGACGACTGCCGGGTCGGTGCGCTGAGCGCGGACGGCGACGTGGCGGTGACCGCGGGCGGGAGTGTCCGGCTGCGGCGGGGCCTGACCGCCCCGACGGTGCGGGCGCCCTGGGCGCGGGACCGGCCCCGGTCACCGGAGTCGCTGGTCTCCGACGCCGCCCGGGTCCGCCGGCTCCTCGACGAGGCCGCCGCAGCACCGCCACCGGCGGCGGCCGCTCTGCTGCGGACGGCCATGTCGCTTCCCGGCCGCGAGCGGGACGCCGAGATCCTCGACCGGTGGGCGCCGCTGGCCCGGTCCGGGCGACGGACCGCGCTGCGGGACGCCTGGCCGGTCCGCGACCTGCCGCGGGAGGCGGCGAAGTCACTCCGGCTGGCCGGTGACGGGGGCACCGCCGTGCTGGTCCGGACCTGGGCGGTCGATGTCGTGGACATGCGGTCCGGGGCGGTGCGCACGGTGCTCGACGAGCATCGCAGCGAGATCCGGGACGTCGCTGTCGACACCGGCGCGGATCTGGCCGTCACCGCGAGCGCGGACCGGACCCTGCGGGTGTGGACGCTGTCCGACGGGGTCTGCCGGCACGTGCTCGACGCCCCGGGCCCGTTCGCCCGGTCGGTGCGGCTGGCCGCGGGCGGGCGGCTGGCCGTCTCGGTGCACGAGGACGGCGCCGTCCGTCTCTGGGATCCGCGGGCCGGGCGGGAGCTGGCGGCGCCGGCCCGCAGCGCGACCCGGGTGCTGCCCAGCGAGGACGGCACGGTGCTGCTGCTGGTCGAGCCGCACGGGCGGCTGTCGGTGCTGGATCCGTGGACCGGCCGGATCCGGGAGGGGCCGGGCGGTGCGGTGGACGATCCCGTCGCCCTGTCGGCGGACGGCCGGGTGGCGCTGCTCGCCGAGAACGGCGGCGGGGCTGTCTGGGTCTGGCACGTGGACACCGGAGAGTTCGGCGGCCGGATCATCGGGCGGTCGGCGATGCTGGCCGGCGAGCACACCGCGCTCACCATGACTCGTGGCGGGCCACTGCGGGTGTGGGACCTCGGCACCGGCCGGTGTGTCCGGGCGATCGGCGCGCACGTCACGAGCGCGCGGCCGGCCGGCGAGCGGTTCGTGCTGACCCGCGAGGACAGCGCGGAGATCCGGATGTGGGACCTGCGCGACGGCACGGCCGTGTGCTCGCTGGGCACCGGGGAGTCACTGCTGATGACCGGCGATCCCCGGTACGCGGTGATCGGCGACCGGCTGTGGGAGCTGAACTGGGATGTCGAGTTTCCGGAGGTGCAGCCATGACGGTGCTGGTGTGCAAGGGCGACGGGTGTGCCCGGCTGATCTCCGTCTCCCGGGTGCCCGGTGGGAACCCGACCGCGCGGGCCGATCCGGAGGGCTGGGCGACCGACTTCACCATGTGCCCGGCGTGTGAGGCGGCCTACTGTGACCGGTGCCGGGGGAAGGCGGCGGCCTGTCCGGTGTGCGGCACAGCCCTGGTCGGCTGGGCCGAGTACGAGCGGCTCCCCCGGGACCGGCCGCACCCCGCGGTCGAAGCGCACCGCCGGGGCCGGAGTCTGTACGAGTCGGATCGCCCGGCCGCGGCCCTGGCCGCCTTCGACGAAGCAGTGGCATTGCGGCCGGGCTATCCCGAGGCGCACCTCTTCCGCGGCTTCCTCCTGGAACAGCTCGGCCGCCCGGAGGAGGCCGCCGCGGCGTACGCCCGGGTGCTGACCGTCGAACCGGAGCACGCCGACGCACTCTTCCGGCTCGGCACCCTGCAGCTCGGCGGCGGACAGCTGGAGCAGGCGGTCCGCACCCTGGACCGGGTGATCGCGCTGCGTGGCTTCCGGGTCCCGGCGCGGCTCAACCGGATCGTGGCCCAGATCCGGCTCGGCCGTCCCGGGGACGCCCTGGCCGCCGCCGAGGCGCTGATCGCCGAGGCGGACGTCGCCGCCCGGGAGATGGCGGCGGCCGGATTCGACGAGCCCCGGATCTCCGAGCTGATGAACGCCGAGCACCCGACTCCCGGCGATCAGGTCAAGGCGTCCCTGCTGAAGGCCGCCGCCCTACTCGACCTCGGGCGCGCCGGCGATGCTCTGGAACTGCTGGACTTCCTGCAGCAGCGCGGTGTCGACACGCCGGAGCTGCACAGCAACCGGGCGGCCGCGCTGCGCACCCTGGGCCGTCCCGACGAAGCCGTGATCGCCGACCGGATCGCCCGAAGCATGCGGAGGGAACAATGACGCGGATCGCCCGTACCGTGATCGAGTCCGAGGTCTATGTGGGTTTGAACCCGTGTGGGTGCGGCGCCGGCACGCCACCCGGGCCGTCGGCCGCCACCGCACCGGACGGGCGGCCGATGCTCTGGCACGACGGGCCCTGCCCGCAGTGCGCGAAACCGTGGCCGGCGCCGTTCGGCCTGCCGCTGGACGTTCCGCGGTTCGGCACCACCTGGGACACGTTCTTCGGCGGGCCGGGGCCGTCCACACTGCTCGACCCCGGCGAATGGCTGCTGGTGGAGAAACAGCTGGCCAGTGGATCCATCCCGGCGCGGAACGCCGACGCGGCGACGATCACCGAATTCCGGAGCATGATCACGATGGCCACGGCGGCGATCAACGAGACGCTGAGATTCATCACCGATCCCAGCCAGTACGGCCTGGTCACCGTGGACGACTGCTGGACCGGCCGGGGCCGCGCCGAACTCACCGCCCGATACCGCGGCTACACGTGGCGGCGGCGGCTGGAGGCGTTCCGGGAAGGGCTGTCCGGCAGCCTGATGGAGTTCGGCGGGGGCCTCTTCGAGAACGTGCCGATCACCGGAGCGCTGACTCTCACCGGGCCCGGCCCCGGTGACGATGCGTCGATGAACCGGATGGTGGCCACCGGGCGGCGTCTCATGCGGTGACGGTTGTCCCGGCCCGCTCGTGCACCGCTGCCGCGACGACCAGATCCTCCCAGGCCATGCCGGTCGACTTGAACAGCACCGGCCGACCGGAAGTGATCAGCTCCGGGTCGGTGACGGCCCGGCGCATCGGGATCAGCCGGTCCGCGGTGAGGTGTCCTTCGGCGAGGGCGAGCACCACGTCACCCGCCTCCCGCAGCGCGGTGTCCACGTCCTCGACGATCACGTGCGCCCGCCCGAGCAGCGCCCCGTCGACCTCGCGGGCGTCCGGTTCGTGGCTGCCGACCGCGATGACCACCGCCCGGTCGCCGAGCAGCGCGGAGTCGAACAGCGGGGTGCGGGCGGTGGTCGCGCACACCACCACGTCCGCCGCGGCCAGCGCGTCATCGGCTTCGCCGCCGCCGGCCCGGACCACCCGGTGACCGGCGACGCGGGCCTCTTCCGGTCTGCGCGAGACGAAAACGACGTCCGATTGTGTACGCCCACCGCCCACCACCGCGTCGATCGTCTCCACGTGTGCCAGCCCTTGGGGCCCGGTCCCGAACACGACGACCCGCAACGGCCCGGCCCTCACGGTCAGCCACGGCAGCACGGCGGCGACCGAGACGGCGGGCGTCCGCAGCGTGGTCAGCGCCACCCCGTCGAGCAGCGCGACCGGACTCAACGTGACCGCGTCGAACAGCAGGTAGTGACCCTGGATCCGGGGCAGCCCGAGCCCGGCGTTCCCCGGAGCCACACTGACGATCTTCACTCCGGCGTGCTCGGCCCCGGAAGCAGGCATCAACAGCAGCTGCCCGTGCGCGGTGCCGACGACGACCCGCCCCGGATCGGCCCCGGGGTCGAGCCCACCCCGCAGAGCCGCCCCGATCACCTCGACGGCGTCCCCGGCCGCGAGCACCCGGCGGATCTCGTCCCCACCGATCAGTGGAATGGCAGCGCTCATGGGCAGATCCTCGCATCCGCCATGATCACCTACGTACGGCGGCTGTTTGGGGTGGCGTGAGCGGGGAAATCCTTGATCCATGCAGCCTATCGATCAGTTCGGGACCGTCACTGAGAGTTCGTTCGCCGCGCGGGTCGGGATGAGCGTGGTGGACTCCGCCGGGCACGATGTCGGCACGGTGAGTGCCGTCCAGGCGCCCGGTACCGATGTCCGCCCGGACGCCGTGGCCGGGGTGGCGGAGGTGCTGATGGGCACCGGATATCTCCGTGTCGACGGCACCGGCGCGCTGTCCAACGACGTCTACGTCTCCGGCGAGCAGATCGGCGACGTCACCGACGCGGTGCGGCTGACCGTGGCTCGCGCGGAGCTGCCGCGCGCGACGAGCTGACCCTCCTTCGGTCGTCTTTCGGTGCCGTCTGATGTGATGACGGCCCCGCGACTGAGGAGTCACATGCGTTACACCGCCACGACGGCACTGCTGGTCCTGTTCCTGGCCGGTTGCGGTGGTGGCGGTGACGCCGCCGGCACCTCACCGGCCGGCAGCCCATCGGCCGGCGGCCCACCGGCGGGTGCCTTGCAGGATGTGGCGACCGGCCTGGACGTACCGTGGGGCCTGGCCTTCCTGCCCGGCGGCGACGCGCTGGTCGCCGAACGCGACTCCGGCAAGGTCCTGCGCCTGCCGGCCGGTGGCGGCGATCCGGCGGAGGTCCGGACGGTCGAGGGGGTCTCCGCGTCCGGCGAGGGCGGTCTGCTCGGGTTGGCCGTCTCTCCAGCTTTCCCCGACGATCGACTGGTGTACGCGTACCTCACCGCCGAATCCGACAATCGCATCGTCCGGTTCCGTCTGGACGGCGGTGACCAGCAGGTGGTGTTCGACGGGATCGCCAAGGCGGGGGTGCACAACGGCGGCCGGATCGCGTTCGGCCCGGACGGCATGCTGTATGTGGGCACCGGGGACGCCGGAGACACCGAGAGTTCACAGGACCCGGACAGCCCGAACGGCAAGATCCTGCGCCTGACCCCGGACGGCGATCCGGCTCCCGGCAATCCGGTCGCGGGTTCGCCGGTCTACAGCCTGGGCCACCGCAACGTGCAGGGCCTGGCCTGGGACGGCGAGGACCGCCTGTTCGCCACCGAGTTCGGCCAGAACGAACTCGACGAGGTCAACCTGATCCGTCCGGGCGCCAACTACGGCTGGCTGGAGGTGGAGGGCGACGGCGGCACCGACGGCGGGCGTTTCACGAATCCGCTGCTCACCTGGACGACCGACGAGGCGTCGCCGTCCGGCATGGCGATCATCGGCGACACCGTCCATGTGGCGGCGCTGCGGGGTGAGCGCCTGTGGTCGGCGCCGATCGAGGGCGACCGCCTGGGCACCCCGACGGCCACTCTGACCGGCGAGTACGGCCGCCTGCGCACGGTCGAGGCCGCCCCCGACGGCACCCTCTGGATCACCACGTCCAACACCGACGGCCGGGGCGACGTCCGGGACGGCGACGACCGGATCCTGCGCCTGCCCGTCGGGTGAGGAACGGACGGTTCTACGGTGCCGGTGGTGGGGTGAGCGGGACGCGGGTCAGTTCGAGCCGGGTCGCCGCCGTCACCCGGCCGCCGGTGAGGAACACCTCGGCCGGGTTGGGGCGGCCGAGGAATCCGATCAGGCTGGCGGTCAGGCCGTACCCGCCGACGTTGGGGATGCGCAGGATCGTGCCCTCGGCCAGCGCCGGCACCTCGACCTCCCGGCCGAGCAGGTCGCCCGGGGTGCACAGCGGGCCGGTCAGGGTGGCGGTGCCATCCGGCACGCCGTCGACGCGCACCGCGAGCGGCAGCAGCCGGCCCAGCCCGGCCATGCCGCCCAGCGTGTTGATGCCGGCGTCCAGGACGGCGAACCGCCGGCCTCGGCTGTGTTTGACGGTGGTGATCGTGGTGAGCAGTTCGCCGCAGTCGCCGGTCAGGTACCGCCCGGTCTCCACGGCGAGCCGGGGGTGGCCGGTGCGCCAGGCCGGGAAGTGCAGGTCCAGTGCGCGTTCCAGCTCGCCTCGCAGTTTCCGGTAGTACGGCCGCCGCCCCGGCACCGAGTACGGTGCGGCGAACCCGCCGCCGATGTCCAGCACCTCGATCGGCACCCGGTGGGTGTCGCGGATCGCGGCGGCCACCGCGATGCTCTGGGTGGCCTCGGCGATCAGGCTGTCCTCGTCTCGGGCGTTGCTGAGCGGATAGAAGTGCAGTCCCACGACTCGCGTGCCGGGGGTGTCCAGCAGCCCGTCCATCACCTGCGGCAGGGTCTCCTCGTCGATGCCGAACTGCGACGGGGTACCGGTCATCCGGATGCTGGTGGTGGCTGCCGGGGCGGAGCCGTTGATCCGCAGCAGGCAGTCCGCGGTCACGCCGTGCCGGCGGGCCGAGTCGCCGACCCGGGTCAGGTCGGCGGGTGATTCGGCGGAGAAGGTCCGGACGCCCCGCCCGATCGCCAGGTCGATCTCGGCGGTGGTCTTGCCCGGTCCGCCGTAGAGGATCTCGCCCGCCGGGAAGCCCGCTTCCAGCGCGGACAGCAGTTCCCCGGTCGAGCACACCTCGGCCCGGCAGCCCTCGGCCCGGAGGGTGGCGCCGATCAGCGGGTGCGGGTTGGCCTTGAGCGAGTAGTAGGTGGTGAACCCGTCCGGCAGGGCATCGCGCAGGTCACGGCGGGCGGCCCGGAGGCGGTCGAGGTCGTAGACGTAGAGCGGTGAGCCGTACGCGTCGACCAGCTCTTCGGGGTTCAGCATCGATCCTCCCGGGTCAGCTCGGCGGAGGCCCGGGCGGTGAGCGCCCGGCGGTCGACCTTGCCGTTGCTGTTCAGGGGCAGCGCGCCGAGGTGCCGGTAGAACTTCGGGACCAGGCCGACGGGCAGCGATTCCCGCAGGTGCCGGGCGATCCGGGCGGGCGGCGACGGTTCGCCGGTGTAGTAGACAAACAGCCGGGGTTCGCCGTCCACCGCGGGTGCGACGGCGACCGCGCCGGTGACCCCGGGGCAGCCGTCCATCGCCGCGCCGACCTCGGCCAGTTCGACCCGCCAGCCGCCGATCTGCACCTGGTCGTCGGCCCGGCCCAGATAGGTGAGTTCGCCGTCGGGCCAGCGCCGTACCCGGTCGCCGGTGCGGTAGTAGCGCCGCCCGCCGTGCTCGGTGAAACGGCCCTCGTCGTGGCGCGGGTCGAGGTATCCGGTGCAGACCTGCGGGCCGGCGACGGCCAGCTCGCCGTCGGTGTGGTGCGCGCCGCCGGCTACGGTCACCGGTTCACCGTCCGGGCCGAGCAGCAGCGTGTCGTGCCCGTCATGCACCGGGCCGATCGGCACGGATCCGTTCACGCCGCGGGCGGTGGACGCGGGTGACAGCCGGTGCCCGGCGATGGTGACGGTGGCCTCGGTGGGGCCGTACAGGTTCTCCACCGCCGAGGCGGGTGCGGCGGCGGCCCAGTCGATGGCGTCGGCCAGGCGCAGCGCCTCGCCGGCGAAGAGGCTCCAGCGCAGGCCGGGCAGCGCACCGGGCACCAGTGCGCCGGCGGAGCGCAGCACGCCGATCGCGCTGGGCACGGAGAACCACACGCTGAGCCGGTGTTCGGCGGCGAACCGCGGCAGCGCCCGGTAGCCGGCCAGTGGGATCGGCACGATGGCGGCACCGTTGCCCCACGCGCAGAACATGTCGAACATGGCGCAGTCGAAGGTGAGGTCGAAGGTCTGCGAGAAGACGTCTTCGGGGTGGAAGTCGTACCGGGCGTCGATCAGGGCGAAGTAGTGGGCGGCCATGCCGTGCCGTACCGGAACGCCTTTGGGTGTCCCGGTGGAGCCGGAGGTGAACAGCAGGTAGGCGACGTCGTCGGGGGTCGCGGGCCGGGGTGCGGCCAGCGCCCGGTCCGGGCGTGCGGCCAGGTGGCCGGGGCCGAGTACCGGCAGGCCGCCGGCCGGCAGATCGGGCAGGAGTGCCGCGCCGTGCTCGTCGGCGATCATCGCGGTGACGCCGGCCGCCGCGAGGGCCCGCCGGACCCGTGCCGGCGGATGGTCCGGGTGCACCGGCACCACGGTGGCGCCGGCGTAGAGGGCGGCGAGCACACCCACGTACGCCTGCTCGCTCTTGTGCGCCAGCACACCGATCGAGCGCGGCGGTTCCGGCGACCGGTCGAGCAGGGTGCCGGCCCAGGTCAGGGCCGTCTCGTGGGCTTCGGCGTAGCTGATCGACCGTTCGCCGAGTGTGATGGCCGGCCGGTCGGGGGCGGTGGCCAGTCCGCGCAGGAACCGGTCGTGCAGGGCGCTCACCGGTCAGGCGTCGATGGAACGCAGCTTGCTGAGCACTGTCCAGAGCGATCCGGGTGTCTCGAACGTCTCCCGGCTCAGCGCGTCGTCGACGAAGGCCACCTGGTACTCGCTCTCCAGGGCGGTCAGCAGCTGGACGATGCCGAGGGAGTCGAGCCCGAGACCGACCAGATCGGCGCCGGCGTCGAGCGGGTCGCCGGCGGGCAGGAAGGGCAGGTGACTGCGCAGGATCTGCTCGAACTGCGGGTCCATGACGGGTCCTCTCGACCAGCAGGTCGCCGGAGCCGGTCCGGCGCGTACCGGAGAAACTGTCCGTCAGCGCGCCGGGCCGGTAATACCCCTACGGACCCCTCTCGTTCCGGTCGGCACGTCAGCGTGGGCCGCCGGGCCGCGCTCGCCGGGCGGCCCGGACCAGGGCCAGGATGACGAGGACGGCCACCACCGCGACGGCGGCGGCCAGGTAGGAACCGGTCACCTTCGCCGCCACCATCGCGCCGATCGCCAGGAAGGTCAGCAGGGAGCCGATCGACAGCACCGAGCCGATCGAGGCGACGGAGGCTACCGAGGCGATCGAGCCGATCGACAGGATGGACAGGATCGACCCGACGGAGGCGACCGACAGGACCGAGTCCTTGGAGTAGGCGCTCAGGATCGAGCCGGTCGAACGGTAGGACAGGAACTGCCGGGGGCGACGGGTGTCTTGGTTTGACATGGGCTCATCCTCGCAAAATCAGGTGGCGCGAGACAGGGACCGACAACGTCCACATCGGACGTACGGGTGGAGCCGGCCGAGAATTCGCAGGTCAGGATCATCACGCCGGGTGGTGGTTGATTTCCCGGATCCGCCGATCAGTTGATCGGATCGGTCAGTCGGCGGGGCACACATTCCGGGGGGCCCGAAACGCATTTCGAACAATAGGGGTACGTTACGGGTTCATGTCCCGCCGGCGGCCGGTGAAGATATTCACTGCGAGGTAGTTCTCGTCCTGCCAGTCGGAGGGAACGACGATGACCACATATTCCGAGAATGACCTTGACGGCACCGTTGCCGTCCAGTTGATCGGTGGTCCGGCTGATCTTCCTGAAGAACTCCGGTCCCAGCACATGCGACCCGAGGAGTACAAGGTCAAGATCCCCTACTACGGCGGCTACGAGCATTTCGAGCGCCGCGGTGAGACGTCCGCGACGGAATCGCCCGTGCCGCTCTACTGGACCAGGAGAACACGCATCGCGGAATGACGGTCGTCGCCGGCAGCCCCCGCTCGCCGCGACCGGTCCGGAACCGGCGGCTCCCGATGGGGGCCGCCGGTTCCGTCTGTCCCGGTCAACCCAGGGACACCGGTGTGGTGAACTCACCGACGGCCTCGCGGACCGCGGTGGCCACCGCCGGCCACTGCGCGGTCAGGTAGAAATGGCCGCCCGGGAAGGTCCGCAGGTCGAAGGCCCCGGTGGTGTGCCGGCTCCAGGCGCGGACCTCGGCGAGCGGGGCCCGGGGGTCGGCGTCGCCGGTCAGGACGGTGATCGGGCAGGTCGGCTCGGTGCCGGGCCGGTGCCGGTACGTCTCGATCGCCCGGTAGTCGGCACGCAGCGACGGCAGGATCATCTGGACCACCCCCTCGTCGTCGAGCAGGGCCGCCGCGGTGCCGCTGAGATGGCGGAGTTCAGCGAGGATGGCCTGGTCACCGCGCTGGTGCACGTTCTCGCCACCGGCGATCGACGGCGCGCGGCGGCCGGAGACGATCAGGCCGAGCGGCGGGGCGCCGTCGTTCTCCAGGCGGCGGGCGATCTCGTACGCGATGACCGCTCCCATGCTGTGCCCGAACAGCACGAGCGGCCGGTCGTTCCACGGCCCGAGTTCGGCGTGGATCAGGCGGGCCAGCTCACGCAGGTCGGTCAGCGGTGGCTCGAAGCGCCGCTCCTGCCGCCCGGGGTACTGCACGGCGAACACCTCGGCGGCGTCACCGATCGGGATCGCGAGGGGACGGTAGAACGAGGAGGAGCCACCGGCGTGCGGCAGGCACAACAGCCGCGGTCCCCGGCCGTGCGGGGCGCCGAATGCCTGAAACCATTTGTCGGTGCGTTGACTCTGCGACATTTCCGTCCCTTGGTGAGAGGTCGTGGGATCACCCGTCGGAGACACATCCACGGAATGGATGTTCCACCCATTCGACGCTATCCGGCCCGATTATCGGCCCGCACCCCGTGCCCGCCCCTACTACGACGGATGAATCCACCCGCGCCACTGGCGTATTGTTGGCGGGCCATGACTGAGATAACGCTGCTGCTCGTCGATGACCACCCGATCGTCCGAAACGGACTCCGCGGCATGTTCGACTCCACCCCGGGATTCACCGTCCTCGGGGAGGCGTCGAGCGGGCCGGAGGCGGTGGAGTCGGTCCACCGCCTCGATCCCGACGTCGTCCTGATGGATCTGCGGATGCCCGGCGGTGGCGGCGCCGAGGCGATCGCCGAGCTGACGCGCCGCCGTGCGCGGGCCCGGATCCTGGTGCTCACCACCTACGACACCGACGTCGACACGTTCCCCGCCATCGAGGCCGGGGCCACCGGCTATCTGCTCAAGGACGCCACCGTCGAGGAGTTGCTGGCCGCCGTGCGGGCCGCGGCCGAGGGCCGGACCATACTGTCGTCGGCCGTCGCGTCCCGGCTGTTCAACGCGGTCCGCGCGCCGGTGGCGCCGGCCGACAAGCTGCTGTCGGACCGGGAGCGCGAGGTTCTCGTGCTGGTCGCCCGGGGCATGTCCAACCGGGAGATCGCGGCGAAGCTGTTCATCAGCGAGGCGACGGTGAAGACCCATCTGACGCACATCTACACCAACCTGGGTGTCCGGGACCGGGCCGCCGCCGTGGCGACCGGCTACGACAAGGGCATTCTCGGCCGGCCCTGACCCGGGCCGAGGGCGGGCGCGGTGACGCGCATGGTGGTGGGAGCGGGGCGGCGCTCGGCCACCAGGTGCCGGAACTCGATGCCGTGGCGATCGGCGCCGGCGCCGGGCAGCGCGGCCAGGCAGTCGCACGCGTCGCCGGTGAACCCGGCGAAGCGGTAGGCGATCTCCATGATCCGGTTACGGTCGGTGGGCCGGAAGTCGGCGGCCAGGTGGACACCCGCCGCGGCGGCCGCGTCGATGAGCCGGTCGAGCAGGACCGAGCCCGCCCCGAAGGAGACCACCCGGCACGAGGTGGCCAGCAGCTTCAGGTGCCATACCCGCTCGTGGTAGCCGATCAGCAGCACACCGACCGCGCCGTGCGGGCCGAACCGGTCGGTGAGACTGACCGCGAGCACGTCATGGCCGGGGTCGGCGAGCAGGGCGCTCAGGTCGGATCCGGAGTAGTGCACGCCGGTGGCGTTCATCTGGCTGGTCCGCAGGGTGAGTTCCTCGAGGCGGGCCAGGTCGGCGTCGTCGGCGCGCTGGATCTCCATGACGAGGTCGAGGGAGCGCAGGAACGCCTCGTCCGGGCCGGTGAAGCGTTCGCGTTCGGCGGTCCGCCGGAACCCGGCGTGGTACATCTCCCGGCGGCGGCGGGCGTCACTGGTGACCACCGGGCTGAACTCGGGCAGGCCGGCGAGCGCCGTGGCACGCTCCGCCGGGTAGCAGCGGACCTCCGGGTGGTGGTAGGCGACCTCGGCCTGCTCGGCCGGCTGGTCGTCGATGAAGGCGATCGTGGACATCGCGAAGTTCAGCCGGTCCGCGATCGCCTTGACCGACTGGGACTTGGGGTGCCAGCCGATCTCGGCCAGCACGAAGTACTCGGCGATGCCGAGGTCGCGCAGTCGCTGCCAGGCGTGGTCGTGGTCGTTCTTGCTGGCCACGGCTTGCAGGATGCCCCGGCTGTCGAGTTCGGCGATGGTACGGCGGATCTCCTCCGGCAGGGCGACCTCGGGATCCTCCAGCAGGGTTCCCCGCCACAGGGTGTTGTCGAGGTCCCAGATCAGGCACTTGATGACGGTGGGCGCTTCGGGCACCTGTCGCTCCTTAGATGGTGTCGAGGGCGTGCCTGGCCAGGATCAGCTGGGAGATCTCGGTGCTGCCCTCGATGAGTTCCATGGCCTTGGCGTCGCGGTAGGCACGGGCCACCACGTGACCGTCGGTGAACCCGCGCGAGGCGAGCACCTGCACGGCCGCCGACGCGCCGCGGGCGGCGTGGGTGGCGGCGACCTGCTTGGCCAGGACGGCTGTCACGGCGGCGTCCGGCGCACCGGCGTCCCACCGGTCCACGGCGTGCCGGCAGACCTGGGTGGCGATCCGTTCCGCGGTGTAGATCTCGGCGAGGTGCCGGGCGATCAGCTGGTGGTCGCCGATGCGGGCGCCGTTCTGCTCGCGGGTGCGGGCGTCGGCGGTGGCGGCGGCCAGGCAGGCTCGCAGGATGCCGGCACACCCCCAGGCGACGGACATCCGGCCGTACGACAGGGCGACGGTGAAGAGCAGCTGCAGTGCCTGCCCGCCACCGCCCAGGATCGCCTCGGCCGGGAGCCGGACGTCGTCGAGGACCACCCGGCTGTGGGTGGCGGCGCGGCAGCCCAGCGGGTCGCGGACCGGTTCCACGTGCACGCCGGGTGCGTCCGCCGGGACCACCGCCACGGCACCGTCGGGGCCGTCGCCGAACCGTCCGAAGACGAGGATGTGATCGGCGTACACGGCGCCGGTGATCCAGGACTTCTCGCCGGAGATCAGCAGGTCCCCGGTTCCGGCACCGGCCGGCCGCACCCGGGTGGCGATGCCGCCGAGGTCGGAGCCGGCGCCGGGCTCGCTGAAGGCCACGCAGGCGAGGTCCCCGCCGGTGAGCCGCCCGAGATAGTGCCGGCGCTGATCCCGGTCGCCGAAGCGCAGCACGGTGGTGGCGGCGATGCCCTGCACGGTCATGATGCTGCGCAGCGAGCTGCACCGGGCGCCCACGTGCGCGGTCAGTTCACCGTTGACGAGCCGGCCGGCGCCCGGGCCGCCGAACCGGGTGGGGACCTCGGCGGCCAGCACCCCGGAGGCGCCGAGCCCGCGCAGCAGGTCGAGCGGGATGCGCCCGGTGGCGTCCCAGGTGGCCGGGCCGTCGCCGACGAGGGCGTCGATCGCGGCCGTGTCGATCGTGGCGGTGGCGGCCGTCATGCGCCTGGGCTCCCGGCCCCGGGCGCACGGAGCCGCAGGACCATCGCCGCCATGGCCCGTACGCTGGTGAAGTTCTGCCGGGACAGGTCGGGTCCGACGATCTCGATGTCGTACTCGTCCTCGAGGTGCACCACCAGTTCCAGGGCGAACATCGAGGAGATCACCCCCGTACCGAAGAGGTCCTGTTCGGCGGTGGGTTCGGTGCCGGTCCGCCCGGCCAGGAACGCGGTCAGCTCCTTCTCGACCGCCGAGCCGTCGGCGTTCACCAGGGTCATCAGATCTGCCTTTCCGTCACGGATTCGTAGTCGTAGAAGCCGCGGCCCGATTTGCGGCCGAGATGCCCGTCGCGGACCTTGCGCACCATCAGCTCAGCGGGGGCGCACTCCGGGTCGCCGGTCCGTTCGTGCAGCACTCGCAGCGAGTCGACGAGGTTGTCGATGCCGATCAGGTCGGCGGTTCGCAGTGGCCCGGTGGTGTGCCCGAGGCAGCCTTCCAGCAGGCCGTCCACCACCTCGGCGGAGGCCACACCGTCCTGCACGAGCATCGCCGCCCGGTTGATCAGCGGGTGCAGCAGCCGGTTGATGACGAAGCCGGGCGCGTCGTTGACCACCAGCGCCTCGCGGTTCAGGGCGCCGAGCAGGCCGTGGACCGACGTCATGGTGGCGTCGCTGGTCGCCGTGCCCCGGATCACCTCCACCATCCTGATCAGGTAGGAGGGGTTCATGAAGTGCACACCGACCAGTTCGTCGGCGCGCCGGACCCAGCCGGCCATCTCGTCCACCGGGACGCAGGAGGTGTTGGAGATCAGCGGGGTGCCCGGCGGCACCAGGGCGGACGCCTCGGTCAGCACGGTGCGTTTGACGTCGGCGACCTCCACCACGGCCTCGATGACGGCGGTGGCGCCGCCGACGGCGGTGAGCGCGGTGGTGGTGGACAGGGTGCCCGGTTCGCGGCCGGCCGGCAGGGCGTCGAGCAGCTGGGCGTGTTTGTGCTTGTGCCGGATCGTCCGGTGGGCCGCGGTCAGGATCTCGTCGTCGACGTCGACGAGCGTGACGTCGATGCCGTGGCCGAGCGCGAGCACGGCGATGTTGGTGCCCATGACGCCGGCGCCGACGACGGCGAGACGGTACGGCGTGGCCCGGCCGTTCGGTGTGTCGGTCATCGGTCCTGCCCTCCTTGGGGGCTGAGATGCTCGGCCAGCCAGGCCTCGACGGCCCGGGCGGTGGTGTCGGCGTGTGACCCGATCATCGAGAAGTGGTCGCCCGGCACGGTCCGCGGTGTGACGTCGCCGGAGAGCGGCCAGGGTGCCCGGGTGTGGTCCGGTGCCCCGTCGTGGCGGATCAGCAGGGTCGGCAGTTCCCCGGCGTGCGGCAGGTGGTCGCGCCAGTCGAAGGCGTAGTAGTGCGCGAAGGCGGTCAGCCAGTCATCGCCGCCGATGCCGTACGCGTCGGTGGTGTCGCCGTTGTTGGCGAGCACCGCGGCGGGCAGCCCGGCGAGCAGTTCGTCGGGGACGCCGGCCCGGTCGGGCTGGAAGGTGTCGATCAGGACCAGGCCCGCCGGCGGGCGGCCCCGGGCGGTCAGGCGGACGGCGAGCGCGTGCGCGGTCAGCCCGCCGGACGAATAGCCGACCAGCACGTACGGACCGGTCCCGGTCTCCGCCTCGACGGCGGCCAGGACGGTGCGGGTGTAGAGGTCCAGCAGTGCGCAGGGCCCCGCGGCCAGCGGCTCGCCCGGCACGTATCCCGGGACGGTGGCCGCCACGATCCGCCGTGCGCCGTGGAGGGCGTGCGCCAGCCGGGCGAACTCCTGGGCGTCGGCGGACGCGCCGAACGACGGCAGGCAGATCAGCATCGGGCCGGCCGCACCGTCCGGGCCCCTGCTGATCGGCACCAGCGGCGCGGCGGCGGTCAGCTCGGCCGGATCGGTGAAGGACGGGCGGAACGCGGCCAGCCCGGTGATCATCCGCATCGCGTCCGCGCCCCGGCCGGCCCGGTGGGCCCGCTCGTACAGCGGTGTCAGGGACTCCGCGGCGACCGGTTCGCCACGTTCCCCGTCGGGTGCGGCGAGGGCGAACCGGCGGGCGACCCGGACCGCTCCGGCGGTGTCCTCGGTGAGGCGTTCCCGCAGGTGGGCGGCGGCTTCGGCCGGGGTGGGGTGCTGGAACACCAGCGCACCGGGAAGGCTGAGGCCGGTGACCCGGGCGAGCCGGTTGCGGACCTCCACGGCGGACAGCGAGTTGAAGCCCTGTTCGAGGAATGTCACGTCGGGCTGGACCTCGGCCGGGCCGGCGTAGCCGAGGACGGCGGCGGCATGCTCGCGGACCACCTCCAGCAGGATCGACTCCTGTTCGAGGACGGACGGGGCCGAGGTGAGCCGGCCACGCAGCGCCGTGGTCTCCGGGCTGGTGTAGGAGGTGTCCGGTGTGGTGTCGGTCTGCTGCGCCGCCACCGCCTCCGGCAACAACGACAACAACCGACTCGGCCGATGCAACATATACGTCGCCACAAACCGATCCCAATCAACATCCGCCACCACCAAATGCCCCAACCCCTCATCCAACGCCACACCCAAACCCTCAACAGCCCGCTCCGGAACCATCGCCCGCACCCCCGAACCAGCCACCCACTCACCACCCTCACCAGCACCCATCCCCCCACCACCCCACAAACCCCACGCCACCGCCGTCCCCACCAAACCCACCCCACGACGACCCGCCACCAACGCCTCCAACGCCGCATTCGCCGCCGCATAACCCCCCAACACCCCAGAACCCCACACCGCAGCCCCCGACGAAAACACCACAAACGCGTCCAACACCACACCACGCTCCACCGTCACCTCATGCAAATTCACCGCCCCCACCACCTTCACCTCCAACGCCGCCGCCAACTCCCCCACCGACAAACCCACCACCGGCACCCCATGCTCCACACCCGCCGAATGCACCACCGCCGACACACCCACCCCCGACCCCTCCACCCAATCCAACAAACCCCCCACCTCAGACCGCACCACCACATCCACCGACACCACATCCACCACCACACCCGACAACGCCAACTCCGCCACCAACCCCGCCACACCCACCGCACCCGGACCCGACCGCGACACCAACACCACCCGCGACACCCCACGCCCCGCGAACAACCGCGCCGCACACCCACCGATCAAACCCGTCCCACCCGTCACCAACACCGCACCACCCGGCACAAAACCACCCGACACCCCACCACCCGACACACCCCGATCCGCCCGCACCAACCGCCGACCGAACACCCCCGACGACCGCAACGCCACCTGATCCTCACCACCAAACCCACCACCCAAAACCCCCACCAAACCCCCACCCAACCCCTCATCCAAAACCTCACAACCCACCGGAACATCCACCAACCCACCCCACACACCCGGCAACTCCAACCCCACCACCTGCCCCAACGCCCACACCTGAGCACCCACCACACTCGGCACCTCACCACCCGACACCGCAACCCCACCCCGCGTCACCACCCACACCGGAACCTCCAACCCCACATCCACCACCGCCTGCACCACACCCGCCACACCCACCAACCCACCCGCAACCCACTCACAACCCGCCACACCCACCTCATCCAAACCCAACAACGACACCACCCCACCCAAACCACCAACCCCACCCACCACACCCGCCAACACACCCCGATCAACCACACCCGACACCTCAACCACCCTCACCTCAACCCCACAACCACCCAACACACGACCCACCTCACCCGCCAAACCCACACCCGACCCCGAACACACCACCAACCACACACCCGACAACCCACCACCCGACACCCCACCCAACAACTCCCAACCAACCCCATAACGCCACCCCTCAACCCCACCCACCACCGCATACTCCGGCCAAA
>NZ_JBNZCE010000048.1:0-69522 GCF_050589265.1 Actinoplanes sp. G11-F43 | reverse complement strand
CACCAAGTTCTACAACTCCGAGAAAGCCCGCCGCGCGGCACTACCCGCGTTCCTGCACGATTACAACCATCACAGACCCCACACCGCCATCGGCGGTGTCTCACCGATCACCCGGTTGGACAACCTCTCCGAACATCACAACTAGCTCACGGTCAACCTCTCAGACAGGCGACGACAAAGTCTGCGATCTTGGTGGGTTTACCACCTATTTGACTCTTGTTATCGGCCGCCTGATCACTTGCGGTCAATCCCTCGCGCGGCTAACCCGTCCAGCCGAGATCTTGGTGGATTTACCACCGGAAACGGTGGTAAATCCACCAAGATTGGTCGCGGGAGGACGCCCGCGGCGGAGATTTGTGGCAAATCGGGCGACAGGCAAGGGGAGCAATGAAGAAACGGTGGTGAATCCGCCAAGATCGCGGCGAGAAGGTGCGCCCGCATGTGGATTGACCGGCGGGCGAGCTGAATGCCGTGAACAGGACTCGAAACGGTGGTCGATGCGCCACGATCTGTGCGGGTGCGGGTGCGGGTGCGGACAGGAGAGCGCACGCGTGGGAACTGACCGCAAGCAAGCCGAGCGTCAGAGATAAGGCGCATTGGGGTAGGAATCGAGCACGATCACGGCCAGGAGGACCGCTCGGGCGAGAGATCGATGGCGATCGTGCCAGCAGTGAGAGCCACGCCGCCGCCGCGGACACAGAGGCGGTCACGGATGCGGACAGGGATCCGGACACAGGGGCGGTGACGGGCGCGGTCACGGATGGGGACAGGGGTGCGGACACAGAGGCGGTGACGGGGGCGGTCACGGAGACAGTCGTGAATGCCGGGTGAAGAAGAGGTGGGCGGGACTGCCATCGGGGACGGCGGGACCGGGACTGATCGCTACCAGGCGGGGCGGGGCGGGGTGACCGGGACCGCCGCTCATCACCCGGCGGGCGCGGGTCGGTCTCGGCCCGGGACCGCCTCGCGGGGTGGCCACGTGACTTTTCGTTGCTCGTACCGGCAAAGGTTTATGCAGTGACCGTGTGTGGACCGGGGGTCTCGCGGAGGCGGCGGGGGTTGAGCAGGAAGCGGACCGCGCGGCGGCTCGGGACGTTGCCGATCGCGGCGCGGCTCGTCTCACGAAGTAGGAGGGCTGCCCAGAATGCGGTAGCGGCTAGGCGGTGGTGGCGGCGGCGGTAGAGGCGGACCTTGTTGATCGTGAGGAGGGCCCACAGGCCGGGTGAGACCTTGGAGTCGCCTTCCAGGTGGGTCGCGCGGGCCGCCGGGGTGAAGCGGGTGACGAAGCCGGCGTCCCGCGCGCGCAGGGCGAAATCGGTCTCCTCGGAGTAGAGGAAGAACGACTCGTCCCACGGGGCGATCGCGTTCCAGCAGTCCGCGCTGATCAGCATGGTGGAGCCCTCAGCCCAGGCGGTGACCGTTTCCGATCGGTATTGGCCGGGATCGGTGATCATCTCGCCGAGGGTGCCGATGCGGCCCGCGCGGCCGGCGCCGAGGACCGCGTCGGCGAGTACCCGGCGCACTGCCGGCTCGCGGCGCATGGTTTCGATGAGCCGGCCGTCGCCGTCGTGCAGCAGTGGTACGGCGATCCCGGTGCCGTTCTCGCGCAGGGTGTCCAGCAGGGTCCGCACGCAGTCCGGGGTCAGGCGCACGTCCGGGTTGAGGACCAGCACGGCGGTGAACGGGCCGGACTTGGCGACCGCCGCGTTGATGCCGGCCGCGTATCCGGCGTTGCGGCCCATCTCGATCACCGTGGCGTCCGGCTTCAGTCGGTGGATCTCACCGGCCGAGTCGTCCTTCGAGTCGTTGTCGGCGACGGTCAGGTGCCAGTTCACCCCCTCCAGCCCCGGCCCCAGTGACTGGATCAGATCAGCGAGCAGGCGTTGGCTGTTGTACGTGACGACGACTACCGCGACCGTCTCCGTGCTGTTCACTTTCGGATTCTCCTACGGGTTCAGTACGCGCCGGAGCTGCGCACCACGGCGCTGACCGTGCGGAAGAGGATGGCCAGATCGCGAGCGAGCGACCAGTTCTCGACATAGCTGAGGTCGAGCCGGATCGACTCCTCCCAGGACAGGTCGGAGCGGCCGGACACCTGCCACAGACCGGTCAGGCCGGGTTTGACGACCAGGCGGCGGCGCATGTCGGCGGGGTAGTCGGCGACCTCCTTGGCCAGCGGCGGGCGCGGGCCGACCAGGGACATGTCGCCTTTGACCACGTTGACCAGCTGGGGCAGCTCATCGAGGGAGAACCGGCGCAGCCACCGGCCGACCGGGGTGACCCGCGGGTCCTCGCGCATCTTGAACAGTGCGCCGTCGGTGTCGTTCAGGTCGCCCAGTTCGAAGAGGCGCGCCTCGGCGTCGACCTGCATGGTCCGGAATTTGTAGAGCATGAACGGTTTGCCGTCGCGGCCGACCCGCTCCTGCTGGAAGATCGCCGGGCCCCGGCCGCCGGGCGCGAACCGGACCAGTGCCGCGACCACGGCGAGCGCCGGTGAGGCGAGCAGCAGCAGGGTGATCGCGCCGACCCGGTCGAAGACCTCCTTGACCGCCCGGGCGCTGCCCTTGAGCCGGGGATGCTCGACGTGCAGCATCGGCAGGCCGTCCACCGGCCGGATGGTGGTGCGGTCGCCGGCCACGTCGACCAGGGTGCTGGCCACGATCAGGTCGACCTCGTTGCGTTCCAGCTGCCAGGCGAGCCGGCGCAGGGCCGGGCCGTCGATCTCCGGGCAGGAGAGCACGATGACGGTGTCGGCGTCGGAGCGGGCGACGGCGGTGGCGACGTCGTCGAAGGTGCCGTAGACCGGTGGCATGCCGGGTGGGGTGACGGTGGGGGCCGGGCCGGGCGGCAGGCAGGCGCCGATCACGCCGAGGCCGTGGAAGCGTTCCCGGCTCAGCCGCCGGGTCATGTCGACGACGGCACGCTCGTGGCCGACCAGGACCACCCGGTTCAGGCGGCGGCCCCGTGCCCAGGCCCGGTGCAGGCGCTGCCGGAAGACGAAGCGGGCGCCCAGGTCGACCAGGATGGCCAGCGGCATCACGATGATCACGTAGCCGCGGGCCAGGCGCAGGTCGAAGGCGAACGAGACGATGGCCAGGCCGGCGGTGAGTGCCAGCCCGGCGCGGAACACCCGGGCGTACTCCTCGGTGCCGACGAACAGGTGCCGTGGCTCGTAGGCCCGGTTGAAGGCCAGGCAGACGATCCAGGCGACCGGGAGCAGCGCGGTCAGCAGCAGATAGTCGCGTTGTTCCGGCGAGTCGCCGGCGGCGCCGAACCGGAGCAGCAGCGCCCAGGAGGCGGCGCTGAGTCCGACCACGAAGTCGATCGCGTAGAGGGCCAGGGCATACCGGCTCTGCCACCCGGTGCGGGCCTTGCCGGCCCGGGAACGGGCTTTGAGCTCGGAGGCGGTGGCCGCCAGGTCGACGGTCTCCACCGATTCAATTGTTCGCACGCCTTTGCCCCCATCAGCGGCTGCAACCGATTCATGATCTTTTGCCGTGGCGAAACCCACGGGACACATGAGACAGACTCTCAATGCCGACGGGGCCGCGCTACATCTTTCCGTTCGGCGAGGATGCCGTTTCGGATGATGCCGGGAACCGATGTGTAGCAAGCTGTCCAAGTCGGACAGACCGGCACCTTAAGCTATCGACTGTCGTCAATCTGACTCAGAGATTTGACAAAGTCGTTGCAAATGTCGTACCGGGGCAACAGACCATTGACGCCGGCCTCCGCCAGAGACGGTGCGGCGGCATCCTTCGCGGACAGTACGGGCTCCGTCACCGGCCAGGCAATGCCCAGCTCCGGATCCAGCGGGTGAACACCGTGCTCGTGACCGGGGCGATAGGTGGACGAACACAGGTAGGCCACCGTCGCCCCCTCGGTCAGCGCGCAGAACCCGTGCCCCAGGCCCTCGGACAGGTAAACGGCACGCCGGTCCTGGTCGTCCAGCCGGACCGCCTCCCACGAACCGAACGTCGGCGAACCCGTCCGCAGATCCACCACCACATCCAGCACGGCACCGGACACGCACGTCACATACTTCGCCTGACCAGGTGGTACGTCGGCGAAGTGGATACCCCGGACCACACCCGGCGCCGAGGTGGACAGGTTCGCCTGCGCCAGGTCCAGCCGGTGCCCGACCGCCTCGGCCAGATGGTCGAACCGGTACCACTCCAGGAAGCTGCCCCGCTCGTCACCGTGCTGCACCGGGGTCACCTCGAACGCGCCCTCGATCGTCAACGGCCGGATCTTCACCGCAGTCCCCCGTCCAGCAGCCGCACCAGGTATCGCCCGTAACCACTCTTCAGCAACGGTTCGGCCAGCTCACGCATCTGATCGTCGGAGATGAAACCGCGCCGCCAGGCCGCCTCCTCGACACAGCCGATCTTCAGGCCCTGCCGCTCCTCGATCACCCGGACGTACTCCGAGGCCTGCACCATCGACTGGAACGTGCCGGTGTCCAGCCACACCGTGCCACGATCCAGCACCGTCACGTCCAGCCGGCCCTGTCGCAGATAGGCCTCGTTCACGGCGGTGATCTCCAGTTCGCCCCGGGCGCTCGGGACCAGGCCGGCCGCGATCTCCACCACGTCGGGGCGGTAGAAGTACAGGCCCGGGACCACGTACGTCGACTTGGGCTTCTCGGGCTTCTCCTCGATCGACAGCACGTGACCGTCGTCGTCGAACTCGACCACGCCGTAACGCTCCGGATCGGCGACCGGATAGGCGAAGACGCGCCCACCGGCCGGTTCGCTGTCCAGCGCGTTTCCCACGCCGTGGAAGATGTTGTCGCCCAGGATCAGCGCCACCGGCTCGTCGCCGATGAAGTCCGCGCCGATCCGGAACGCCTGGGCGATCCCGTCCGGCCGGGGCTGGACCGCGTAGGTCAACGCCAGCCCGAAACGGCTCCCGTCACCGAGCAGCCGCTGGAAATGCGGTTGATCCTCACTCGTGGTGATCACCAGGATCTCGCGGATCCCGGCCGACACCAGAGTGGAGAGCGGGTAGTAGACCATCGGCTTGTCGAAGATCGGCATCAACTGTTTGGACATCGCCATGGTGATCGGCCAGAGGCGCGAGCCTGTCCCACCGGCGAGAAGAATTCCACGCACCGGGCGACCCTAGACGGGGCACCGAACCGTCTACACTCGCCAGTCGTGCAGATTTTCGTGACCGGTGGTGCCGGTTTCATCGGATCGGCGTACGTCAGGGCCCTCCTGCAGGACGAATACGCCGGAGTGGCCGGATCGTCGGTGACCGTTCTGGATCTGTTGTCCTATTCAGGAAATCGCGCCAACCTTCCGGTGTCAGATTCCCGACTGCGATTCGTGCAGGGCGACATCTCCGATTCTGATCTTCTCCGCTCACTCCTTCCCGGCCACGACGTGGTGGTCCATTTCGCCGCCGAATCACACGTGGACCGGTCCATTTCGGGCGCCATGCCGTTCGTCACCACCAACGTGCTCGGCACCCAGATGCTGCTGGACGCCGCCCGCGCCGCCGGAATCGGCCGGTTCGTCCACGTCTCCACCGACGAGGTGTACGGCTCCATCGAATCCGGCTCGTGGACCGAGGACTGGCCGCTGGCGCCGAACTCGCCGTACGCCGCCTCCAAGGCCGGTTCGGATCTGCTGGCGCTGGCCGCGCACCGCACCCACGGCATGGACGTGGTGGTGACCCGCTGCTCCAACAACTACGGCCCGCACCAGTTCCCGGAGAAGATGATCCCCCTCTTCGTGACCAACCTCCTGGACGGCAAACCGGTCCCGCTCTACGGCGACGGCGGCAACGTCCGCGACTGGCTGCACGTGACCGACCACTGCCGTGGCATCCAACTGGTCCTGGAGAAGGGCCGCGCCGGCGAGATCTACCACATCGGCGGCGGCACCGAACTGAGCAACCGGGACCTGACCACCCGGCTCCTGGAAGCATGCGGCGCGACCGGGGACATGGTGCGCCCGGTCCCCGATCGCAAGGGCCACGATCGCCGCTACTCCCTCGACATCACCAAGATCCAGGACCAATTGGGGTACGCACCCCAGGTCCCGTTCACCGAGGGCCTCAGCTCAACGGTCGAGTGGTACCGCGAGAACCGCTCGTGGTGGGAGCCCCTCAAGTCCCGGGCCGGCCTCTGATGCCCACAGCCCACCCGCCCGCTCCGGCCCCGTCCGTTCCCGCCGCCGCGCCTCCCACCGTCCCGTCTCCCACCACAGCCTCACCCACCGCTCCGCCGGCCACGGCCGCCTCACCCTCCGCAGCCTCGTCAGCCGCTGCCTCGGGGGTCGCGGTAGCCTCGCCCCGCGCCGCGTCGCCTGTTCTCCCTTCCATCGTCGTTTCCTCTCGTGGTGATTTCTCGCCTCTTCCCGAGGCCGGGCGGCTTCGCTGGCTCATCACCGGCGCGGGCGGAATGCTCGGACGGGATCTCCAGCGGGCCCTCGCCGAGCAGGGCGAATCCTCCGTCGTAGCCGCGACCCGAGCCGACCTGGACATCACCTCAGCGGCCCAGGTCGACGATGCGGTAGCCGGGGCGGACGTGGTCCTCAACGCCGCCGCCTGGACGAATGTCGACGCCGCCGAATCCGCCGAGGCCGAAGCCACCGCGATCAACGGACGCGCGGTGGCCCTGCTGGCGGCAGCCGCCGGCAAGCGCCTGATCCACGTCTCCACCGACTATGTCTTCGACGGCCGGGCCACCACCCCGATCCCGGAGGACACCCCACACGCCCCGATCAACGCGTACGGCCGGGGCAAGGCAGCGGGCGAATGGGCGGTGCTGTCCGCGGGCGGCTACGTGGTCCGAACCGCCTGGCTCTACGGCGAACACGGCCCCAACTTCATCCGAACCATGCTCACCCTGGCCGAATCGCGCCCACACCTGGACGTGGTGGACGACCAGGTAGGCCCGCCCACCTGGTCATACGCCCTGGCCCACCAGCTGGTGGCCCTGTCCCGGGCGGCAGCGACCGGCCAGGCCCAGCCCGGCGCCTACCACGGCACAGCGTCCGGCTCGACCACCTGGTTCGGCTTGGCGCGGGCGGTCTTCGAGGAGGCCGGGCTTGATCCGTCCCGCATCCGCCCCACCACGACCGACCGTTTCCCCCGCCCAGCCCGCCGCCCGCCGTACAGCGTCCTGTCCCACGCCCGCTGGTCCGAGACGGGCATAGCCCCACTCCCCCACTGGCGAACCCAGCTCACCGAAGCGATGCCCCACCTCCAACGCTGATCCCCGAACCCACCTGCCAGCCCAGACACCCCTCCCTCGAACCAGAACCGCGCCGGTCTCGAAGGACACGCGGCCCGGCGGGCCTTCAACGCGGCAGGCCCTCGCCCGGCAGGCCCTCAGCCCAGCGGGTCCCGCCCAGCAGGTCCCGCCCGGCAGGCCCCCAGCCCAGCAGGTCCCGCCGGCAGGCCCTCGCCCGGCAGGCCCCCAACCCGGCAGGCCCCCAACCCAGCAGGTCCCGCCCAGCAGGTCCCGCCCGGCAGGCCTCTCAGCCCAGCAGGTCCCTCGCCCGGCAGGCCGCCCGGTTTTCGGGGTTACGCTTACGGGCCCGGTTTCACCGCGAGCACCGGGCGGGTCGCGTCGAGCAGGATCCGCTGGGCGTTGCTGCCGAGGAACAGCTTCCCGACCGGACTCCGCCGCCGCAGCCCGATGACGATCACCGAGGCACCGGAACTCTCCGCGGCAGCGAGCAAAGCGTCGGACAGCTCACCGGTGTGCGGCGCCTGCCGGACCTCGATGACCACCCCGGCCTCAGCGGCCCGTGACGTCAGCTCACCGATCCGGTCGGGGTGGGCGGCCTCGGCACTGATCGGTGCCCCCTCCCGCGGTGAATTGATCAGCAGCAGCGGCTCGCCCCGGCGAGCCGCTTCCGCCAGCGCGGCGGTGAAGGCCGCTTCCCCCTCAGGGGTCGGTAGATACCCGACCAGGACGGTCATTTCTTCTCCTCGGTCTTGTCAAAGGGCTCACGGCCCACCTCAGGACGATCAGCACCGCCGTTGTCACCGCTTGGACGAGCGGTCACCGTCCCCCGCGCACCCGAACCGGGGTCACCGCCCTTACCCGGCGCACCGGTCTTCACCGGCTCACCGGAACTCTCCGTCACACCCGTGCCGGCACTATCCGTCATGCCCGCACGCATCGTCGGGCCCGCGCTCGCCACCACTCCGGCACTTTCCGCCGCACCGGCACCGGCCGGGCCGTTCACCGGCTGATCAGCCGGGCCCGGACCGTCGTCGTCCGGCGAACCGGGTCCACGGCGACGGCGGAGGATCGTCTGGAGCACCGGCAGCAGGAGGACCGCGAGGAAGACCGCGAACAGCGTGCCGGAGATCGGCCGGGTGAGGAATCCGGTCGGATCGTCGTCGAAGAGCAGCAACGACCGGCGCAGCGACGTCTCCAGCAGGCTGCCGAGGACGAAGGCCAGGACCATCGGGCCGGGGTCGAATCCGGCCTTCTTCATCAGATAGCCGAGGACACCGAAGGCGATGACCAGGCCGATGTCGAAGACGCTGTTGTTGACGGTGTACGCGCCGACCAGCGTGATCAGCACCGTGATCGGGGCCAGGACGGTCGCGCGGACGCGGAGGATGCGGACGAAGAGGCCGAGCAGTGGGATGCTCATGATCAGCAACAGGACGTTGCCGATGTACATCGAGTTGACGACGCCCCAGAACAACTCAGGGTTCTCGGTCACCAGCTGTGGGCCGGGTGTGACGCCCTGGATGAGCAGCGCCCCGAAGATGACGGCCATGGTCGCGTTGGCCGGGATGCCGAGCGACAGCAGTGGGATGAACGACGAGGTGGCGGCCGCGTTGTTGGCGGTCTCCGGTGCGGCGACGCCTTCGATGGCGCCCTTGCCGAACCGTTCCGGCCGGCGGGACCGGCGTTTCTCCAGCGCGTAGGCGGCCATCGAGGACAACACGGCCCCGCCGCCGGGCAGGATGCCGAGGATGAAGCCGATGACGGAGCCGCGGCCGATGGCGCCGGAGGACTGCCGCAGGTCGGTCCGGCTGGGCCAGACGTTGGTGACCGTGGTCGGGGCGTGCACGGCGCGGTGGCGTTGTTCGAGGTTGTAGAGGATCTCGCCGAGGCCGAACAGGCCCATCGCGATCGGTACGAAGTCGAGCCCGTCGGCCAGTGACAGGTTGCCGAGGGTGAAGCGTTCGGCGCTGGTGAAGTCGTCCCGCCCGACGGTGGCGAACAGCAACCCGACCGCGGCGGCGGCGAGGGCCCGGACCCGACCGCCGCTGCTGATGGTCGCGACGAGCATGATGCCGAGCAGGGCGAGCACGGTGTACTCGGGTGGGCCGAAGTCGAGGGCGAATCCGGCGACGACCGGTGCGACCAGGGTGAGCGCGACGATCGACAGGGTGCCGCCGATGAACGAGCCGATGGCGGCGATGCCGAGGGCTGCCCCGGCGCGACCTTGGCGGGCGAGTGCGTGCCCGTCGAAGACGGTGACGACGGACGACGCTTCGCCGGGCAGCCGGAGGAGGACCGAGGTGATGGTGCCGCCGTACTGGGCGCCGTAGAAGATGCCGGCCAGCATGATGACCGCGGTGACCGGCTCCAGCCCGAAGGTGATGGGCAGCAGGATCGCGATGGTGACGGCCGGGCCGAGGCCGGGCAGCACGCCGATGAGCATGCCGATGACGACGCCGATGAGGCAGTAAAGCAGGTTCGTTGGTTCGAGGACGACCGCGAAGCCGTCGATGACCGCGGACAACGGTCCTCCAGATGGCTCAGAACAGGTGGGGGATGGTGACGTCCAGCGCGCCGACGAACAGCGCGTAGAAGACGACGACGGTGCCGAGGCTGACGACGATGGACGTACGCCAGGTCTCCCGGCCGAGGAAGCGCAGCCAGACGAGGGCGAGCAGCACGGTGGGGATTTCGAAGCCGATGGTGGTGATCACCGCGACGAAAGCGATCATGCTCGCGACCGCGGCGACCACCAGCAGGCTGTCGCGGGTGAACCGCTCGGGTGGCTCGTCGCGCCGGGCCCGGATCGCGAGGGCCAGGCCGAGGACGACGAGAGCGACTCCGACGATCATCGGCCAGGTGCCGGGGCCCTCGCCGAAGGAGTTCGCCCCGGCGATCGCCACGCCGCCGAGCAGGACGACGACGGACGCGGCGATCAGGTTGGCGGCCGGGCCGGCCTGGGTGGGCCGGCCCTCCTCCACGGGTTCGGTGGTCATTTGGCGCCGAGGTCGATCTTGTGTTGGGCCACCAGGTCACGGTACGTCTGCAGCGAGCCGTTCCACTGCTGGAGCAGGGCCGCCCCGTCCACCTCGTTGGCGGTCAGCAGCCGCTGGGTGTTGAAGTCCTGATAGGTCTGGTCGGCGAAGCCCTTCTGGAACGCGGTCCGCAGGCGTTGCACGACGTCGGCCGGGGTGCCCTTCGGCGCGACGATCGCCCGGGACTGCTGGACCGGCACGGTGTATCCGGCCTCGGTGGCGGTCGGGGTGTCCGGCATGTAGCTGGGCCGCTCGGTCGCGAACGTGACGATCGGAACCGCCTTGCCCGCCCCGATCTGCTCCTTGGCCTCGCCGAGCTGCACGGCCGCCACGTCGACCTGCCCGCCGAGCACTGCGGTCAGGGCCGGGTTGCCTCCGTTGAACGGCACGGCTGTCGCGTTCACCCCGGCCTGGGCGAACAACAGGGTCTGGGTGAGCTGACTACCCGTACCGACGCCGGTTGTCGCGTATTTGATCGGTCTTTTCGCGTCGATGATGTCCTGGACCGTCTTGAACCCGGTCTTCGGGTTGGCGATCAGGACGAAGTCGTCCTGGGAGATGCCGGTGACGACCTCGTAGCCGTTGATGTCGACGGCCTGGTCGGCGGGGACGGCGAGGGGTGTGATGTAGGCGAGCGAGCCGACGAACACCATCAGCGTGTAGCCGTCGGGTTTGGCGGCGGCGAGCTCCTTGGCGGCGACCGCCCCGTTGGCGCCCGGTTTGTTCTGCACGGTGATCGGTTGGCCGAGGTCCTTGCTCGCCGGGTCGGCCAGCGCGCGGCCGATCAGGTCGGTGCTGCCGCCGGCGTCCTGGCCGATGAGAAGGGAGACGGCACGTTCGGGGTAGGCGGCGGTGGAGCCGCTGTCTCCCTCGGAGCCGAGGTTGCCGCCGCAGCCGGTGAGGACGAGCAGGGCGGTCAGGGAGAGTGCGGGGAGCGTTATTTTCATCGGGAGTCTCCCGCGGTGAAGGGGGTCACTGGGTGCGGCGAGCCTATGACCGGGCGTCGATGCATGTCCAAGCCAATTACTGCATCGATTGATACCTTCACGGCATGGCTTACACCCTTGAACAACTCCGGGGTCTGGTGGCGGTGGCCGAGGAGTTGCACTTCGGCCGGGCGGCGGCCCGGTTGCGGATGACCCAACCGCCGCTGAGCAGGCAGATCCAGAAGCTGGAGGCCGCGGTCGGGGTCCAATTGCTGGAGCGCGGCACCCGGAGCGTGCGGCTGACCCCGGCCGGCGAGGCCTTCCTGGGCGAGGCCCGGCGCATCCTGGCGATCACCGAATCGGCCCCGGAGCTGGCACAACGGGTCTCCTCCGGGTCCACCGGCCTGGTCCGGCTCGCCTTCACCGCCTCGGCGACCTTCGGGACTCTCGGCCGGCTGCTCAACGAGCTGGAGCTGCGCCTGCCCGAGGTGCACGTGGAGCTGTTCGAGATGGTCACCCGCGAGCAGGTGGCCGCGCTGGCCGGCGGCGACATCGACATGGGCCTGGCCCGGCCGCCGTTCGACCCGGAGCGGTTCGAGTCCAAGCTGATCCACCGGGAGCGGCTGCTGCTCGCGGTGCGCCAGGACCATCGGCTGGCCTACCTACGGCGCCCGGTGATCCCGGCCGACCTGGCCCGGGAACCGCTGATCTTCCACTCCCCACAGAAGGCCCGCTACTTCTACGACCTGGTCGTGAGCATGGTGCCGCTGTCGCACGAGCGGGTCTTCCACACCGTCAGCCAGGTGATCACCATGCTCTGGCTGGTCTCGGCCGGTCGCGGGGTGGCGTTCGTCCCGGAGTCCGCGCGGCTCGTCGGCATTCCCGAGGTGATCTATCTGCGCCTCGACACGCCGATCCCGGAGCCGGTCGAGCTGCACCTGCTCTGGCCGAGGGAATCGGACAATCCGGCACTGCCGCGGGTCCTCGCCACCCTCGAATACCTGATGCCGTGAAGGTATCAATCGATGCTGAAAGACTCTTGGACAGGCATCACTGACCCTTTCTACCGTTGCCTCGTGAACGCGATCCCCCCTCTCGACCTGGCCGCCCGGCTCGCTTCGGGCCTGCTCTCGTTCCCTGTCACCCACTTCGACGACAACCTCGCCTTCGACGAGACCCGCTACCGCGAGCACCTGGCGTGGCAGGCGAGTTTCGGTGTCGCCGGCCTGTTCGCCGCGGGCGGCACCGGCGAGGGCTTCTCCCTCACCAGCGCCGAGATCGACACCGTGGTCCGCACCGCGGTCGACGAGGTCGGCGCGCTCGTCCCGGTGATCGCCCCGGCCACCGGCGGCACGTCACAGGCGGTCGCCCAGGCCGAGGCCGCCGAGGCCGCCGGAGCCGCCGGGATCCTGCTCTTCCCGCCCTACCTCACCGAGGCCAGCCAGTCCGGGCTGATCGCGCACGTGGAGGCGGTCTGCCGGGCCACCGGGCTGGGTGTGATCGTCTACAGCCGGGCCAACGCGGTCCTGGAGGACGTGACGGTCGCCGAGCTGGCCGAGCGCAACCCGACACTGATCGGTCTCAAGGACGGCGTCGGCGACATCGAGCGGATGACCCGCACCTACGCCAAGGTCGGCGACCGGCTGATCTACATCGGCGGGCTGCCCACCGCGGAGACGTTCGCGCTGCCACTGCTCCAGCTGGGGGTGAGCACGTATTCGTCGGCGATCTACAACTTCGTGCCCGAGTTCGCGCTGCGCTTCTACGCGGCGGTGCGCGCACAGGACCGGGTGGCGGTCTACCGGATGCTCAACGACTTCGTGCTCCCCTATCTGGACATTCGCGACCGCTCCCGGGGCTACGCCGTGTCGATCATCAAGGCCGGCCTGACCGCGGTCGGGCGGGACGGTGGCCGGGTCCGTCCACCACTCACCGATCTGACCGCCGAAGAGCGGGAGAACCTGACGAAACTGATTGCCGGTGTACGGTCGTGAAGCCCACGATCGAGCGGGTCGAGGTGGTGCCGGTCGCCGGTCACGACAGCATGCTGCTCAACCTCAGTGGGGCACACGGGCCGTTCTTCACCCGGACCGTCGTGATCCTGACCGACAGTGAGGGCCGCACCGGCCTGGGCGAGGTGCCCGGCGGCGCGGCGATCCAGAGCACCCTGGAGACCGCCGCTGACCTGCTGATCGGCCGCCCGGTGGCCGAGTTCGCCTCGCTCCTGCGGGAGTTCGGCGCCCAGCACGCGGGGCAGGATTCCGGGGGCCGGGGCCTGCAGACGTACGACCTGCGCGTCACCGTCCACGCCGTGACGGCACTGGAGTCGGCGCTGCTCGACCTGCTCGGCCAGCATCTCGGTGTGCCGGTCGCCGAGCTGCTCGGCGAGGGCCGGCAGCGGGACAGCGTGCCCGTGCTCGGCTACCTCTTCTACGTCGGTGACACCGCCCGCACCGACCTGCCCTACCGGCACGAGGAGGCCCCCGCCGACGACTGGGAGCGGCTGCGCCGCGCGCCCGCGCTGACCCCGTCGGCGGTGGTCCGGCTGGCCGAGGCGGCCCAGGAGCGGTATGGGTTCAGCGACTTCAAGCTCAAGGGCGGGGTGTTCGCCGGCGAGGTGGAGATCGAGGCGGTGCACGCCCTGGCCGAGCGGTTCCCCCGGGCCCGGATCACCATCGACCCCAACGGCGGCTGGCTGCTGGCCGACGCGGTCCCGCTCTGCCGGGACCTGAGCGGGGTGCTGGCCTACGCCGAGGACCCGGTCGGCGCCGAGGGTGAACTGTCGGGCCGGGAGACGATGGCCGAGTTCCGGCGGGCGACCGGGCTGCGCACGGCCACCAACATGATCGCCACGGACTGGCGGCAGATGGCGCACGCGGTCCGGGCCGGCGCGGTGGACATTCCGCTCGCCGACCCCCACTTCTGGACCATGCGCGGCTCGGTCCGGGTCGCCCAGCTCTGCCACGACTTCGGGCTGACCTGGGGCTCACATTCGAACAACCACTTCGACATCTCCCTGGCGATGTTCACCCATGTCGGCGCGGCAGCTCCCGGCGAGATCACCGCCCTCGACACGCACTGGATCTGGCAGGACGGCCAGCGGCTGACCCGTGCGCCCTTCCCGATCCGCGACGGCGCGATCGCCGTGCCGACCACACCCGGCCTCGGTGTCGAGCTCGACCGGGACGCTCTGGCAGCGGCCCACGAGCTGTTCCAGGAGCACGGGCTGGGCGGGCGCGACGACGCCACCGCCATGCAGTTCCTTCTTCCCGGTTGGCGCTTCGACCCCAAGCGCCCCTGTCTGGTGAGGTGACCCATGACCGACCGCATCACCGGCATCACTCTCTCCTCCGTCACGCTGCCACTCAAGGCGGCGATCAGCGACGCCAAGGTGCTCACCGGGCGGCAGCGGCCGATGACCGAGGTGGCGTTCCTGTTCGCCGAGGTCCGTACCGAATCGGGCCTGGAAGGGGTGGGTTTCAGCTACAGCAAACGAGCCGGCGGGCCGGCCCAGTTCGCCCACGCCCGCGAGGTCGCCCCCGATCTGATCGGCGAGGATCCCAGCGACATCCAGCGGCTCTGGACCAAGCTGGTGTGGGCCGGGGCGTCGGTCGGCCGCAGCGGCGCGTCGACGCAGGCCATCGCGGCGATCGACGTGGCCCTCTGGGATCTCAAGGCGAAACGCGCCGGGCTGCCCCTGGCGAAACTGCTCGGCGCCCACCGGGATTCGGTGCGGTGCTACGACACGTCCGGCGGCTTCCTGCACGAGCCGATCGAACAGGTGCTGGCCAACGCCACCGCCTCACTGGCCTCCGGCATCGGCGGCATCAAGATCAAGGTTGGGCACCCGTCACCGGCTGTCGACCTGGCCCGGGTGCGGGCAGTGCGTGAACACATCGGCGCCGAGGCCGCGCTGATGGTCGACGCCAACCAGCAGTGGGACCGGCCGACCGCCCAGCGGGTCGGGCGGGCGCTGGAGGAGTTCGGGCTGGTGTGGATCGAGGAGCCGCTGGACGCGTACGACGCCGAGGGCCACGCCGCCCTGGCTCGCACCCTGGACACCGCGATCGCTTCCGGCGAGATGCTGACCAGCGTGGCCGAGCACCAGGAGCTGATCCGGCACCACGCCGTCGACATCATCCAGCCGGACGCGCCACGGATCGGCGGCATCACCCAGTTCCTCAAGCTGGCTGCCCTGGCCGACAACGCCAACCTGACCCTGGCACCGCATTTCGCCATGGAGATCCACATCCACCTGGCCGCGGCCTACCCGCACGAGCCGTGGATCGAGCACTTCGACTGGCTGCACCCACTGTTCAACGAACGCCTGGAGATCAGCGACGGCCGCATCCACCTGTCCACCCGCCCCGGCCTCGGCGTCACCATCAGCGACCAGGCCCGCCAGTGGACCGTCGACCGCGCCGACATCGGGGTCTCCGCATGACCGCCCGCCCGGCCGCCCACCGGCACCCCATCAACCGGCACCCCGACGACTGGCGCTCCGACGACCGGCGCTCCAAGGGTCAGCGCCGCGCGGGTCAGCGCCCCGGAGGTCAGCGCCCCGACGACCAGCGCCCCGGAGGTCGGTGCCCAGACGGCCGGTGCCCAGACGGCCGGCGCCTAGACAGTCGGCCGGACCGTCACGCGGCAAGGCAACGCCACCCGCTCACGGTCGCGACTCGGCTCGATTCCCTGGAGGGTTCCGCATGACCGGCGTACCCAGCATCGACCCGCGGACCGGCGCCACGGTGGAGACCATCGCCGACGAGACCAGCACCGCGCGCGTCGACGAGATCTGCGCGGCGGCCCTCGCTGCGGCCGGCCCGCTGGAGGATCTGGGCCGGGACGGCCGGGCCGCCCTGCTCGACAGCCTGGCGGCGGCGCTCGAATCCCATCGCGACCGGATCGTCGAAATCGCCGACCGGGAGACCGCGCTCGGCCCGGCCCGGCTCAACGGGGAGCTCACCCGGACCTGCTACCAGCTGCAGCTCTTCGGCGAGGTGCTCCGTGACGGCGGCTATCTGGAGGCGACCGTCGACCATGCCGGGGACACCGCGATGGGCCCGCGCCCCGATCTGCGGCGCATGCTCGTGCCGATCGGCCCGGTCGCGGTGTTCGGCGCCGGCAACTTCCCACTGGCGTTCTCGGTGCCCGGCGGCGACACCGCCTCGGCCATCGCCGCGGGCAGCCCGGTGGTCCTGAAAGCACACCACTCCCATCCCGCGACCGCCCAACTCTGCTACGAGATCATGGCGGCCACCGCCCTGAAAGCCGGTGCCCCGGACGGCACGTTCGGCATAGTCCACGGCCTCCAGGGCGGCGCCGACCTGGTAGCGCACCCGGCGATCCGGGCGGTCGGCTTCACCGGTTCGACGGCCGGGGCCCGAGCCCTGCTGGCGGTGATCGAACAGCGTCCCGATCCGATCCCGTTCTTCGGCGAACTGAGCAGCCTGAACCCGGTGGTGGTCACCCCCGCCGCGGCAGCCGACCGGGCCGCGACGATCGGCGCCGAGTTCGCCGCGTCCTTCACCATGGGCGCCGGCCAGTTCTGCACCAAGCCCGGCCTCCTCTTCGTCCCCACCGGCCCCGACGGCGACAAGCTGGTCACCGCCGTCCACTCCGCGATCACCGACCTGCCTCCGATGGTGATGCTCAACGCGGGCATAGCCGAGGCCTACCAGCGCGGCACCGCAGCCCTGACCACCGCCACAGGCACCGCGACCACCACCCCCGCCACCACCACCACCACCGCCACCGCCACCGCCACCGCCACCGCCACCGCCGACAGCGAATCCACCACAATCCCAACCGCCACAACCCCTGTCACCGCAGGCCGCCTCGGTGAGCCAGGGTTTGCGGGCGGCACCCTCCAAGCCACCACAAGCCCGACCGCCACGGCTACCGCCGCGACGGGTGAGTCCAGCGCCGCAGACCGCACCTCCGGGACCAGCGAACCGCTGCGGGCCACAACGCGGCTGCTCACGGTCGAGGCGAGTGCGCTGCCGCCCGAGGCCGTCGAGGAGTGTTTCGGGCCGGTCGCGGTGATCGCCAGGTGGGCTACCGAGGAGGAACTCTTCGCAGCCGTCGACAAGCTGCCCGCGTCGCTCACCGCCACCGTCCATCGTGGGCCCGGCGAGGTCGGTCTGCCCGCCGAGTTGACCCAGCGGTTCCGGTCGCGCACCGGGCGGTTGATCTACGACGGCTACCCGACCGGTGTGGCGGTCGCCTGGGCCCAGCATCACGGCGGCCCCTGGCCGGCCACCAACACCCAGCACACGTCGGTGGGCGCCACCGCGATCCGGCGGTTCCTACGCCCGGTGACCTGGCAGAACGCCCCGGCCGATCTGCTGCCATCGGAGCTGCGCGACGACTACACCACGATTCCACGCCGCGTCGACGGACAGGCCCGAAGCGGAAGCTGACCGCGTGACCGGTGGGCCGGAGGAAAGGCGGAAGCATCACGAAACGGCGGTAGGGGAAGGCCGAGAACACCGCAAAGCGGCGACCGGACAGCAGGGCCGGAAGAGGTCGCACTCCGAAGGGCGAATACGGAAGGCCTCACCAACCAACGGTGGCAGCCCTCGAGGGAGAGCCGGAAGACGTCGCGGAACGGTGGCGGACAGTGAAACGCGGAAAGCACCACGGAACAGTGGGCCAGGATAGGTGGATCGTCGTTCTGATTCGGCCCGTGCGGGTGATGGGAGGTCGTGAGGTGACGCGGTTGACACCGTTGCCGCCGACGTGCGGGCCCAGGCGCCGATAGGCTGAGGAGTGCAGATCGATCACGCGTTGTTGCTGGTGGCCGGTGGTGTCGGGTCGGGGCTCACCGGGTCGATGGCAGGGCTTGCGTCGCTGGTGAGCTACCCGACGTTGCTGGCGGTGGGGCTTCCACCGATCACGGCCAACGTCACCAACACAGTGGGGCTGCTGGCCAGTGGGGCGGGCTCGGCGGCCGGGTCGCGGCCGGAGCTTCGGGGGCAGGGCCGGCGGATTCTGCGGCTGGGGGCGTTCGCTCTGCTGGGCGGGACCACCGGGGCGGTGCTGCTGCTGAACACCACGTCGGCGGTCTTCGAACGGATCGTCCCGGTGCTGATCGCACTGGCCGCGATCGTCCTGCTGCTGCGTGATCGGCTGCGAGGCTGGTACACCCGGCCGAAGGGCCGGTTCGCCCAGCCACCGATCGGGATCGCGATCTTTCTGATCGGCATCTACGGCGGCTACTTCGGTGCTGCTGCGGGCGTGCTGATGCTGGCGGTCATGTCGATGTCGGTGGTGGAACCGCTGGCGGTCACGAACGCCGTCAAAAGCGTCGTGCTGGCGGCCTCCAACATGGCGGCGGCAGTCCTCTACGCGCTGATCGCCCCAGTGCACTGGACGGCGGCCGCTCTCCTGGGCGCCGGCTGTCTGATCGGCAGCTGGATCGGCCCGTCCCTGGTCCGCCGCACCCCGGAACGCCCGCTGCGCATCGTCATCGCAATCGCCGCCCTCGGTCTGGCCGCCTACCTCTGGCACGACGCGGGCACGCCGTGACGCTGAACGTCATGACACGCCACAACCCCGACGCGGAACAACCCGGCGTGGCGCGGCAGCACACGGCACCTCATGGCGTGATCACCATGTGGCCTGGTTTCGGATCAGCATGCGTTCTCATGATCTCTGCTTCGTCTCGAATGGCTTCGTCAGCAGCAAGCTTCTGCAGTCGCGGTCACTAAGCGTGCGGGTGGCCGCGACGAAACGCATCAAATGGATCTAGGCGTTCGGTGACGCTCACCCCATAACGTGGCCTAGCCAAACCGTCGACAACGGTCACGGCGGACGGCGGCGAACTAGGCGTTCGGTGGCGATCACTGCGGAACGGCGATGAACTAAGCGGTCGGCGGCAGTTGCCGTGAACCGGGACGACGCAGGCGGATCAGGAGCAGTCGGAGCGGTCCGGGGCCATGATCAGCCCCGGACCGCGGGATCACCAGGTACTGGATTCGACGGTTACGAACGGGCGGATCGGAGGGCCGGACCGGAGAGATTCCAGGAAGGTGATGATCTCGGCGGCCACCGAGCGGTGTGAGGTGTCGTTGAGGACGTCGTGGTGGGCGTCCCGGACGGTGGCCAGGCGTGCCGCCGGCAGGGATTTCGCCAGGCCGGCCACGGCGTCCCGGTCGGCGAGCGGATCGGATTCGCCGATCAACAGCAGGTGGGGTACGGGTGAGGCAGCCCCGTAGGCCGCGTCGAGCAAGTCGGCCGGCACAGCTGTGGACAGGGCGCCCCTGGTCACGGCGGTGTCGTCGGTGAGCAGACCGCGATGCACCGGACAGTGGGAACGCGCGTCCAGTTCAGCCTCCCACTCCCCCTGATGACGCCGTTCGTGACCGGGCAGTCCGGCCAGCACCACCCCGGCAGGCGCCCACACCGGCCGAGCCGGAGACCCGAGCGATGCCCCAGCCGGAAAGCCGGGCGGAGAGCCGAGCGACGGGCCGGGCGGAGAGCCGGGCGAGGCGTCCACCGGGGCAGCGGGAGAGGCACCGGCCGAAGCGCCGAGAAGGGCGGCCAGCAGCACGGCACCGGTGTCGGAGCCGATCAGCACGAGTGGGCCGGCCGGATCGGCGCCGGCTGCCGCCGTGGTGAGGACCTCATTCAAGGTGGCCAGGGCGCCGGAGCTGACCGGGACCGTCGGGAGAATGTGCACGTGGTAGGCGTCGGCGGCGAGCCGGCGGCCGAACCTGGCGTAGGTCAGTGCGGTCTCGCCCCGTCCGGGCACGACAAGGACGGTTCCGCGGATGTTGAGTCCGGCCGGGGGCAGGTGTTCGCTCATGTCAGGCCGCCGTGAGGTCAGTGGTGGACGGGGTTTCCGAGGTGGGCGCCGGTTTCCAGCCCAGCGCCGGGGCCACCTCGGTGGCGATGAGTTCGAGGGCGCGGACGGCGGCGTCGAAGTCGGGGACCGCCGGGTTGAACTGGGTGATCAGGTCGGTGGCCACCGGCAGGACCTTCTCCTGCTGGAACGCGGCCACGATCTCGTCCGGATGACCGTAGAAGGCGTGGAAGCGCCGCAGGTACTCGTCCAGGGTCTGGCCGGCCGGGAACGTACCCCGGTCGGTGAAGTTCTTCGCCGCGCGCAGGACGCCGTCGGAGATCTGGGCCAGGGCGGTTCGCTTGTCGGCGGCGGGAAACACGAAGCGGGACAGGCCGATGCGCGGTGTCCGGGGCTGGTTCCAGGCGGCCAGGTACGCGTCGGCCCACCCCCGCTGGATCACGTCGGTGTCCTCGTCGTAGCCGTAGGTGGCCCGGTTGAGCAGCAGGTTCGCTCCGGCGTCGGCGGCGAACCGGGCTCCGGGACCGCTGAACACGGCCTGCCAGAACCGGTCGGTGAAGTCGTCGGCCACCGGTGGCTGCACGGTGAATCCGGGTGTGCCCACCTCCTGGTTGAGCAGGGCCCGCCGGAGCACGTCGAACGATTCGGTGGTGAGTTCGCGGCGGCGCTCGTAGTCGGCGCCGAGGGCCGCGTACTCGACGGGGCCGGAGCCGCTGCCGACGCCGATCTCGACGCGTCCGCCGCTGAGGGTGTTGACGACGGCGACGTCCTCGGCGACCCGGACCGGGTTCTCCAACGGCAGGATGGTGATGGCGGTGGACAGCCGGATCCGTTTGGTGCGGGCGGCGGCGTGGGCGAGGAACGGCCACGGCGACGACAGGCCGCCACCGTGCAGCGGGATGTGGTGCTGGGCCACCCAGCCGACGTCGAAGCCGAGTTCGTCGGCGACGACGAACAACTCCTGGGCCCGCCGGTACGTCTCGGCGAGCGGTCCACGGCCCTGGACGTGGGTGAGGAAGCCGAGTCGGAATCTGGTCATGGCGTGACGCTCCAGCGGTTGGCGGGGATCGGCAGCCCGAGGTTGCCGCGCAGGGTGTCCGATTCGTACTCGGTGCGGAAGAGCCCTTCCTTCTGCAATAGCGGCACCACATCACCGATGAATCGGTTCAGGTCGTCGTTGGTTCGAAAGCCCACGTTCAGCCCGTCGAAAGCCGACGCCTCGAACCACGAGCGCACCGCCGCGGCCACCGTCGACGGCGATCCGGTGAAGGGCGACGGCTGATATCGGGTGAACAGCAGCACCGTCTCCCGCAGAGAGAGACCGGCAGCACGTCTGACGATCTCCAGGCCCCGGGTGCGCCCACTCTTCTCCGCCAGATGCGCCACGTCCGGGAACGGCGCGTCCAGGTCGTAGACCGAGAAGTCGTGCGCCCCGAAGGCCCGACCGAACTGTGCGAGCTTCCGCGGAAAATCGTTGTCCCCCTCGAAGATCTCCCGGGACAGCCGAAACGCCTCCTCATCGGTGCCGGCGACGACCGGCTGGGCCCCGAGGAAGATGACGACATGCGACGGATCCCGCCCGAGCTCGGTAGCCCGCCGTTTGATGTCGGCGTAGTAGGCGCGGGAGTCCTCCAGCGACCCACCAGGGGCATAGATGCCTTCAGCGACGTGCGCGGCCAGATCGCGCCCCTCCTCGGAGACCCCGGCCTGGAAGATGACCGGCTGGCCCTGCCTCGACCGGGAGATGTTCAGCGGCCCGTCCACCCGGAAATGCTCACCACGATGATGCAGGGCGTGCAGTTTCGACGGATCGAGGAAGACATCACCGGATGCCGGAAAGGCGTCGTCCTCATACGAGTCCCACAGCCCGCGCACGACCTGGACGTGTTCCAGCGCCCGCCCGTACCGGGTGGCGTAATCGAGGTGTTCGTCGAGCCCGTAGTTGCGTGACGTCCCGGTGTCGAAGCTGGTGACGACGTTCCATCCGGCCCGCCCGTGACTGATGTGGTCGAGTGAGGCGAATCGCCGGGCCACGTTGAACGGCGAATTGTAGGTGGAGCTGAGCGTCCCGACGAGCCCGATGTCGCGGGTGTGGGTGGCGACCGCGGAGAGCAGGGTGAGCGGTTCGAGCCGGTTGAGATAGTGCGGCGGGTAACCGGCGTCGATGAATTGACTGTCGACGATGAAGAACGCGTCGAACAGGCCGTGTTCGGCGGCCCGCGCCTGGGCGATGTACCAGTCGATGTCGATGCTGGCGTCGGCCGGGACGCGCGGGTCCTTCCACAGATTGTGCTGGCCCGGGCCGCCGACGCCGTAGGCCCGCAGCGCGAGCCGGAGTTGCCTGGTCACGCGGGTGCTCCTTCCAGGTTCACGAGGTCGCGCAACGCGGCGCGGGCGGCCCGCCCGGCGGCGGCGGAGCGCAAGGTGGGTGCGGATCCGACGAGCAATCTGGTGTACGCGTGAGCCGGCTCGTTGACGACCTCCGCCGCGGGCCGGTCCTCGACGATCTCGCCCTGGTAGAGCACGGCGATCCGGTCGGCGACTCCGGCGACCGAGCCGAGGTCGTGTGAGATGAAGAGCAGGGCGGTGCCGCTGTCGCGCAGTTCTTTGAGCAGTTCGAGGATCTGCACCCGGTTGGCCGAGTCGAGCGCGCTGACCGGTTCGTCGAGCAGCACGAGCCGTGGTGCGGTGATGAGTGCGCGGGCCACGGCGACCCGCTGCCGCTGTCCACCGGACAGTTCGGCGGGGAGCCGATCGGACAGGGCCGGCTCCAGACGTACCCGGGCAAGGGTGTGATGAACTTTGTCGTTGATCTCCGAAGCGCCGCGGATCCGCAGCGGTTCGGCCACCGACTCGAAGACGGTGAGGTCCGGGTCGAGGCTGCGCAGCGGATCCTGGAAGACGTATTGCACGACTCCGCGCCGGCGCAGCTCACGCCACTGCCGGGCGGAGAGTCCCACGATGTCGGTGCCGTCGATGACGATCCGGCCGGCGGAGGGCCGCACCAGTCCGAGGACGGAGCGGGCGAGTGTGGATTTGCCGGAGCCGGTCTCGCCGATGACGCCGACCGCCTCGCCGGGCGCGATCGACAGGGACACCGATCGCAGCACGTGCCGCCGGCCGTAGCGGACGTCGAGGTCGCCGATCTCAAGAAGTGACAAGGTAGCGCTCCAGACCGTAGGACTCGTGCTCCTCGATGAGCAGGCGCGTGTACTCGTGTTCCGGCTGGTAGAGGATCTTGTCGACCGGCCCCTGTTCGACCACGTCGCCGTCTCGCATGACCAGCACCTCGTCGCAGAACTGGGCGACCACGGCCAGGTCGTGGGAGACCACCACGAGGGCGAGGCCGGTGGTCTCGCGCAACTCGGCGAGCAGGTCGAGGATCTCGGCCTGGACGGTCACGTCGAGTGCGGTGGTGGCCTCGTCGGCGATCAGCACCTTCGGTTCACCGGCGATGGCGGCGGCGATCAGCGAGCGCTGGAGCATTCCGCCGGAGAGCTCGTGCGGATATCGCGTGTACACGGATTCGTCGAGCCGGACGGCGGCGAGCAGGTCGAGTGCCCGCGCCCGGGCGGCCCGGCGCCGGTGACCGAGTTTGACCTGGACCACCTCGGCGATCTGCGACCCGATCGTCAGCGACGGGTTGAGATAGGACGCCGGATCCTGGAAGACCGCGCTGATCGTCGAGCCGCGCAGCGCGGTCCACTGGCGGGGAGTGAGCGCTGCCGTGTCGTGTCCGTCCAGCTCGATGCTCCCGCCGGAGACGGTGAAGTGTTCCGGCAGGATTCCGAGGGCGGCCCGGCAGGTGAGTGTCTTGCCGCTGCCGGACTCCCCGACGATGCCGACGACACCGCCGGGTTCGAGGTCGAAGGAGACTCCGTGGACGATCTCCCGGTCGTAGGAGATCCGGATGTCACGAAGGCTGAGAACTGACATGTCGCCTCCTCAGGAATGCACGGCCGGCCGCTCCGGAGACGTCCCGGATGACGTCGGCGAGCAGGTTGCAGGCCCAGACGGTGGCCATGATCAGGAAGGTGGGCACGAGTGGCGCCCAGGGCCGGAAGCTGAGGTAGCCCAGGTCGGCGGCGAGCACTCCACCCCAGGTGGGTGCGGGTGGCTGCACGCCGATGCCGAGGAAGGTCAGGCTGGACACGACCACGAAGCCGACGCCGGCGGTGTTGGCCAGCGCGACCGCGATCGGCGGCAGCACCTTGACCCACACGTGCTTGCGGACCACCCAGCCGACCGAGGCGCCGGAGATGAGCGCCGCCTCGACGTACTGTGAGCGGGCCACCGCCAGGGTCGCCGCCCGGGAGACCCGGAAGAACAGCGGCGAGATCATGATGCCGACGGTGAACATGGCCTGCGGGATGCCGTTGCCGAGCAGGGCGGTGACGGCGACCGCGAAGACCAGGAACGGCAGCGCGATCAGGGTGTCGGCCAGCCGCAGCGTGACCCATTCGAAGACCGAGCCGAGGTAGACCGACAGGATGCCCGGGACGACCCCGGCGGCCAGCGCGACCAGCGACACCTGCAGCGAGCCGAGGACGCTGACCCGGGAGCCGTCGAGCAGCCGGCTGAACACGTCCCGGCCCAGGTAGTCGGTGCCCAGCCAGTGCGCGCCGGACGGGGCGGCGAGGATGTTCGGGCCGCCTTCGAGCGGGTCGTACGGGGCCAGGGTCGGCCCCAGGATCGCCAGCAGCGCGATCGCGGTGAGGATGCCGACGGCGATCCGCCCGGAGGGCAGCGCGAGGACCCGGCGAAACATGTCAGACCCCTCTCGCCGAGGCCGGGGTGACCCGGGCCAGGATGACGTTGACCAGCAGGTTGAAGACGACGACCAGGACCACCGAGACGACCAGCACGCCCTGGACGGCCGGGACGTCACCACGCTGGGCGGAGTCGGCGGCGAACTGGCCGAACCCCGGCATCCCGAAGATCGACTCGGTGACGACGGCGCCGCCGAGCAGGTTCGGGAACTTCATGCCGAGCACGGTCAGCGCCGGGCCCATGCCGTTGCGCAGCACGTGCCGGAGGAAGATCCGGCGTGGGCTGAGGCCGCGGACGATCGCGCCGGTCACGTAGTTCTCCCGGTACGCCGCGACCAGCCCGGCCCGCAACTGCCGGGCCACGTCGGAGACGGTGTCGAAGCTGAGCGCGACGGCCGGCAGGGTGATGTGCGCGAGCCACACCGCCCAGCCCCGCTCGGCGGGGGCGTACCCGGCTGAGGGGAACCAGCCGAGCCCGACCGCGAACACCACGACCAGCGCGATGCCGACCACGAACGACGGCATCACCGAGATGAACGTCATGAACCCGGTGATCGCCCGGTCCACCCAGGTGGTCCGCCGCACCGCGGCCAGCACGCCGAACCCGAACCCGAACACCACCCCGATGACCAGGGCGAGCCCGGCCACCGAAAGACTGACGACCGCTCCGGAGAGCAGGAGCCGGGCGATGTCGGCGCCATTGAACCAGCTGACCCCGAGATCGCCGCCGAGCAGGTCGCCGAACCAGTCGAGATACTGGGTGAGGAACGGCCGGTCCAGGCCCCACTCGTGCTCGATCCGCGCGACCGTCTCGGGGGTGGCCGACTCGCCAAGTTGCAGGTGTGCCGGGGAGAGCCCGCTCAGGGCCCGCAACGCGAACGTCACGAACGTGGCGACCAGGAAGACCGGAACGAAGATGGCGACTGTCCTGAGCAGGCCCTTGATCACGGCGTTACCGTCAGCCCGGTCCAGTGGAGCTGGCCCGGAATCGGCGCGAAGTCCGACACCCGGGGGCTCTTCACGAACAGGTTCGGCAGCGAGTACGTGAACACCAGCGCCCTGCTCTCCAGCCCGGCCCGGGTCGCGGCCTGAAGGTTCCGCTGGTAGTCCGGCGAGTCCAGCGGCGTCTCCCGGGCGATCTTGACGGCGGCCTCGAACCCGTCCGGCTCGTACGGGGTGCTCAGGTTGAGCGGCCCGTCCGGCCCGAAGTGCGCGGTGAGCGTCTGCACCGGCGACTCCCGGCCGGTGGTGCCGTAGATCGACAGGGCCAGGTCCTTGGCGAAGAACGGGGTGGCCCAGTTCGGGTCGACCTTGATGTTGACCGTGAGGCCGATCGCGGCGAGCTGCGACTGGATGATCTCGGCGGCGGTCTGCTGGTTCGGGATGACCAGGTCGACGGTGAGCTGTTCGGGGGTGAGCCCGGACTCGGCGACCAGCGCCTTGGCCTTCGCCACGTCGTACGGCCAGCGGTTGGCGGTGTCCTTGTCATATGCCAGGTAGGTGTCCGGGAACGGCTGGTCGGTCGGGGTGGCGATCCCGAAGCTGACCTTGTCCACGAACTCCTGACGGTTGGTGGCGTACCGGACCGCGTCGACGATCTTCGGGTTGTCGAACGGCGCCTTGTTCACGTTGATGCTGATGTTGGAGGCGTTGTAACCGGGCTGGACCACCACGTCCAGCTTCGCCGCCTCGGCCGCCTTGACCTGGTTGGGGGCGAGACCGGCCAGGTCGTACACCCCGGTCTGCACGCCGGAGACGATGGTCGCGGTGTCCGGCGCGGACAGCAGCTCGACCCGCTCGATCTTGATGTTGGCGGCGTTCCAGTAGTCCGGGTTCTTCTTCAGGTGCACGTGCGAGCCCGGCACGTTCTCGGTGACCACGAACGGGCCGGCACCGACCGGGTTCTTGTCCAGCGCGGCCGTGTCCTGAGCCGCCTTCGGGCTGGGGATCTGCGCGACCCGCTCGCCGAGCAGCAGCGGGATCTGAAAGTCGGTCTGGGTCAGGTCGATCACCACGTCGAGTCCGTTCGCGGTCACCGTCTTGATCGAGGTGAGGTCGCCGAACAGCGCCGAGTCCTTCTGCGTCTTCGCCCGCTCCAGGTAGGCCTTGATCGCCTCGCCGTTCACCGGCTCACCGTCCGAGAACGTGAGGCCCTCGCGCAGGTGGAAGGTGACCTGATCACCCTTGTCGTTGTAGTCCCAGCTCTCGGCCAGGCCGGGGACGGCCTCGCCCTTCTCGTTGATCGCGGTCAGCGAGGCGTAGGCCAGCGACAGGATGCGGAACTGTGCGCCGCTGCCGGACACCACCGGGTCCCAGTGGGCGGGCAGGGTGACCGCCCAGCGCAGCGTCGGCACCTCGTCGGATGCTCCGGCGGCTCCCCCGGCGCAACCCGTCGACAGCGACAGAGCGACGGCAAGGGCGGCCCATTTCGTACGTCTCATCATGCTGCCTTTTCTGCGGTGTGAATGTTCTGCGGAACGGGCAGACCGAAGTTGCCGCGCAGGGTGGTGGACTCGTACTCGCTGCGGGCGATGCCCCGCTCGCGCAGGATCGGCAGCACCTCGTCGACGAACCGGGCGAACTCGCTCGGCACCGTGACGGTCAGGTTGATGCCGTCGAAGGCGCCCGCCTCGAACCACTTCTGGATCTCGTTCGCGACGGTCAGCGGCGAGCCGGTGAACGGTGAGCGCCGGGACTCGATGCCGTGCTGGACCACCTGGCGCAGGGTGAAACCGTTGTCCCTGGCCAGCTTCTTGATCCGCTCGGCCTGGGTGCGGAAGCTGCGGTCGCCCAGGTCACCGAGCTCGGGAAAGGGCGCGTCCAGGTCGTACCGGCTGAAGTCGTGCCAGCCGAACGGGCGGCCCAGCTCCTTGAGCGCGCGGTCGAAGCTCTTGCCGCCGATGATCGCGGCCTCCCTCTCCCGGGCCTCCTCGTCGGTGTCGCCGAGGATCGGGCTGATCCCCGGCACGATCAGGATGTGCTCGGGGTCGCGGCCCTTCGCGACGGCGCGGGCCCGGATGTCGCGGGCGAACGCCACCCCCTCCTCGATCGACGCGGCGTGCGTGAAGATCGCCTCGGCGACACTCGCGCCCAGGTCCCGGCCCTCGTCCGAGTCACCGGCTTGGAAGATCACCGGCTGGCCCTGCGGTGAGCGCTGCAGATTGAGCGGTCCCACCACCTGGAAGTGCTCGCCGATGTGGTTCAGGGCATGCTGTTTGGACCTGTCGAAGAAGACGCCGTTCGCCTTGTCCCGGGGGAAGGCGTCGTCCTCGTACGAGTCCCACAGCCCCTGCACGACCCGGACGTGTTCGAGGGCCCGGCCGTACCGGGTGGCGTAGTCGTAGTGCTCCTTGCGGCCGTAGTTGCCGGCCGTCCCGCCGTCACCGGTCGCCACCACGTTCCACCCGGCCCGGCCGCCGCTGATCACGTCCAGCGAGGCGAGCCGGCGGGCGATGTTGAACGGATCGTTGTACGAGGTGGTCAGCGTGCCGACCAGGCCGATGTGGGTGGTGTGCACGGCCACCGCGGAGAGCAGGGTCAGCGGTTCCAGGCGATTCAGGTAGTGGTTCGGCGAGTCCGGGGTGATGAACTGGCTGTCCACGATGAACACATGGTCGAACTTGGCGGCCTCGGCCTGCTGGGCTCGGGCGATGTACCAGCGGATGTCGACGCTGGCGTCCCCGGGGATCTCCGGGTTCAGCCACGTGTGATGCTGACCGGGTCCGCCCACGCCGAGCAGTACCGCACCTAATTTAAGGGTCTTTTTCGGCATTCGAGAGTCCAACTCGTTCGTTGCGAAGATGCGGGATGGTGGCGCCTCGGGCGGCGGCGCCGGATCTCAGTATCGGTAACGGCCCGGTCACGCGTCCAAGGAGAGATCGTGATGACAAGCCATCACGATCACTGATTAATTCCTAGTAGACTGATAGGCATGAGTCGGTATCTCGACATCGCTCCGCTGCGCAGCCTCGTCGCCGTCGCGGACTGCGGTGGATTCCAGCGGGCAGCCACATCGCTGCACCTCAGCCAGGGTGCGGTCAGCCAGCACGTCCGCCGCCTGGAGACCGCCCTCGGCCGTCCGCTGGTCGAACGTGACGGCCGCGGATCACGGTTCACCGGCGACGGCGAGGCCCTGCTGACCCACGCCCGGCGGATCCTGGCCGTGCACGACGAGGCGTTGCGGGCGTTCGAGGTGGAGGATGAGCCGACCCTGGCGATCGGGTCGACCGAGCACGCCGCGGCCCAACTCCTGCCCGACCTGACCAGCGCGCTCGCCAGCACCTTCCCGGACCGCCGGATCCGGTTCCGGATCGACCGCGGCGCCCAGCTCAGGACCGCGTTGGCGGAGGGCCGGATCGACCTGGCCCTACTACTCGGGCCGGCCGACGAGAGCGACGCCCGGACCGTCGGCGAGCTGCACCTGACCTGGTATTCAGCGCCCGAGTGGACATCGCCGGCGCCCGGCGAGCCGATCCCCCTGGTGGTCTTCGACGCGCCGTGCGCGATCCGTAGCCGGGCCGTCGAGACCCTGGCGAGCCACGACGTGCCGACCGAGGTGGGCGCCGAGGCCGCACACCTGGCCGGAGTGCAGGCCGCGGTCCGCGCCGGGCTCGGCGTCGGCCTGATGGCGACGCTCGGCCGGCAGCCGGACGGACTGACCGCCCGCGACGACCTGCCGGCGCCGCGGCCGATCGAACTGACCGTGTGGCCGCGGCGCGGCCTGGCCGCCGATCTCCTCGACGGCGCCACCGCGGCCCTGACCGGGATCCTGGCCGAGGCTACTCATCACTGAGCGCCACATAACGTCCGGAGTGGTAGACCAGCGGCGTCTCGGCCTCGCCCAGGCCGTGCTCGCCGGTGAGCGGGCTGGCCAGCACGATCGTGTGATCGCCGGCCCGCACCCGGTCGACGACCCGGCAGACCAGCCGGGCCAGCACGCCGTCGAGCAGCGGGACCCCGTCCGGGCCGGGCTGCCAGGCGCCGTGCGCGGCGAGCCGGTCGATGCCGCTGGTGGCGAAGGTCCGGGCCACCCGCTCCTGCTCCTGGCCGAGCACATGCACCGCCACGGTGTCAGCGGCCGCCACCGCGGGCCACGCCGACGCGGTCTCGGCCAGACAGAACGAGACCAGTGGTGGATCCAGCGAGACCGACGTGAACGAGGTGGCGGTGAATCCGGTGGCCGGCTCACCGGGTGCGGTGATCACCACGACGGCTGCGGCATGGCGGCGCAGCACCTGCCGGAAGAGGTCGGCGTCCACGGCGTCGGTGGGAACGGTCTGCAAGGTCACGACGGGCCTCCAGGTGTCGCTGAACGGCTTACCGGTGAAAGGCGGCACTGCCCCTCAGCGAGCCGGAACGCGGACCGTGATGCCCGAGGTCACGCTCCGCCCGACTCGCACCACCGACGGTGCCCTCCGGCGTACGCCCTCGTCAACCGCCTTCCCATATCCTAGTAAACCGATAGGATCTCATTGACATGTGGGGTGTTGACGATTCAAGATGCGGGCATGAGCGACCCTTTTCACCAGCGGCTGCACCATGTGGCCGGCGGCGCCCTCAGCGGCGACACCGCACAGACCTCCGGGATGCGCCGGGTCGAGGCGATCAGCGGAGCCACCGTCGGCAGCCGCAACCTCTGGATGGGACAGACCCACGTCGCCGCGGCCACCAACTCCGGCAACCACCACCACGGCGAGTCGGAGACCGCGATCTACGTGGTCAGCGGCAACCCGTCGTTCGTCTTCCTGGACGCCGGCCACGGCGAGGTACGGGTCGACACCAAGCCCGGCGACTACATCTACGTGCCACCGTGGGTGCCGCACCGCGAGGAGAACCCGGACCCGGACCACGAGGCGGTGGTGGTGATCTCCCGCACCACCCAGGACGCGATCGTCGTCAACGTGCCCGACCTGAAGTGGGTCGGCCCGGTCGCCGTCGGCACACGGAACCCCGAAGTCCGGTAATCCCCGAGCCCCGCCTTCGGCCCGGCTCAGCCCTATCTTGACCCGGCTCGGCTCCGTCTCGGCCCGGCTCAGCTCTTCTTGGCCTGGCTCGTGACGGTGGTGACGATCTGTCCGGCCCCGTCGCGCCGCACCATGCAGGTCAGCTGCACTTTGCCGGGCTTCGTCTTCTTCGCGGTGATCACCGAGTACCGGCCGGTCCCGGCGACGTCGAACCCTCCTTGGACGGCCGCCGGCTCCCCGAACTCGACGCCGGTCAGCAGGTTCGACTTGATACGGCGGTCGGCGCGCATGGCGGCTTGCAGTCCACGGTTCATCTCGCTGGTGAGGGCGGCCTCGCAGCGGTTACCGGCCACCTCCGGCGTGAGATTCGGGACGATCGTCAGGCCCGATACGGCCAGGAAGGCGTGGAACCCGGCGACCGAGAGACCAGCCAGTACCAAGCCGGTCCCGGCGGTCCACAGCACGATCCGCAGGATCAGGTTCTTCTTCGGCCCCGGTTCGGAAACTCGCTCGACGGGCTGCGGCGCCGTCCCGAACAGGTGCGGCGCGATGGGCGGAAGCCCATAGCTCCCGGGCTGGGCCGCGGGCGGCTGAAGCTCCGGAGCGATGAAAGCCGGACGTCCCGGGGTCCCCGCCGCCGGCGGGGCGTAGGCGGCCGCGGGAAAGGCCGGACCAGCGAAACCCGGATAGCCCGAAGTACCTGCGGAGGAGACGGCGGAGGCGGAGGACGGCGAAAGACCCGGCGGGACGGATCCCGGGTGATGCGGCCCGGCCGGAGCCTGCGGTGCGCCACCCGGCACGAAGGGAACGGTCACGACGGCTCCTCTGCCCGGCCGGGCCCGGCGTGGCCCGTCTCTAGCTTGCGGGCCATAGTTCGGCCATGAAGACCCACGGCTGAGAACGTGACGTTGACAGGTCGGTAGCAACCTGGGACCGGACTAGCTGTGATGTTTGGGGACGTTGGTCGAGGGGTTGTGACCACTCGATCTGACGATCTTTGATCGTTGCTGTGAACAGATGAAGGCCTCCAACGGTGCAGTGGAGCTGCTAAGACACCACACACCGGGCTTGGAGGCCTTCATGTCCCACGCTAACGCCGCACTGACTCCACGTGCACGATTGCGGCTGGCGCGTCTGATCGTGGATCACGGCTGGTCACCCGCACGAGCGGCCGAACGCTACGACGTGTCCTGGAAGACCGCGAACAAGTGGGCCCTGCGCTATCGCGACGAACGCGAGGCCGGGATGACCGACCGCTCCTCGCGACCGCACCGCCAGCCGAACCGTACACCCGCTCCCGTCGAACGCAAGATCGTGCACCTGCGCACCAAACGCCGCCTCGGCCCCGTCCCCCTGGCCGCCCACCTGGGCCTGGCACCGTCGACCGTGCACACCGTGCTACGCCGGCACCGCCTCAACCGGCTGTCGCATCTCGACCGCGCCACCGGCGAACCGATCCGCCGCTACGAACACGCCCAGCCCGGCGACCTGCTCCACGTCGACGTCAAGAAACTCGGCAACATCCCCGACGGCGGCGGCTGACGCTACCTCGGCAGACAAACCGGCCGGCACAACCGGCAAGCCACCGCCCGCCGCACCGGCCGGCGCCGCGGCGACTACGAACCCGCCATCGGCACCGCCTACGTCCACACCGTCATCGACGACCACTCCCGCGGCGCCTACGCCGAAATCCACGACGACGAAACCGCCATCACCGCCACCGGCGTCCTGCAACGCGCCGTCGCCTGGTACGCCGCACGCGGCGTCACCACCCGCAGGGTCCTGTCCGACAACGGCTCCGCCTACAAATCCCGGCTCTGGCGAGACACCTGCGCCGACCTGGGCATCACCGTCAAGAAGACCCGCCCCTACCGGCCACAGACCAACGGCAAGATCGAACGATTCCACCGCACCCTCGCCGACGGCTGGGCCTTCACCAAGCTCTACACCAGCGAAAAAGCCCGCCGCGCGGCACTACCGGCCTTCCTCCACGATTACAACCACCACCGGCCGCATACCGCTATCGGCAAGCTGGCACCCATCACCCGGTTGGACAACCTGCCCGGACATCACAACTAGCTCATGATCGCGCCGTCCACCGGGCCGTAGACCGGCGGGTCGAAACGGATCAGTGCGCTGAGGCCTGCGGAGATCAGCGTCGCCGGACGGTCCCGGAAGATCCACATCTCCGCCGCCACCGTGTCGATGGCCATCTCGCGGCCGCCGGGAAGCGCCATCCGGGTGAAGCGAGTGCCGGGAATGATGTCTCCCACCAGGCACCGGCCGACGAAATGGCCGTACGGCCATTTCACGCCGTCACTGACGACGACCTGGAAGACCGGCGCCTCGCTCACCCGCACACCTCCGCTGGATCAGGCGCGACCGCCGGGGACCGAGACCTGACGCCGGGCCAGGTCGGTCAGGATCTCGCTCGTCGACGACGTGCCGAAACGGGTCACGCCGACCCCGGCCATCGCAATCATCGCGTCCAGCGTGCGCACGCCGCCAGAGGCCTTGACCTGAACCTTCGGCGACACGGCCGACCGCATCAGCGCCAGGTCGTCGATGGTGGCGCCCTTCGGCGCGAAGCCGGTCGAGGTCTTGACGAACGCCGCACCGGCCCGCTCGGAGGCCCAGCAGGCCGCCAGCTTCTGCTCGTCGGTCAGGTAGGCCGTCTCCAGGATGACCTTGACGTGGGCGGTGCCGGCCGCCTTCACGATCATGCCGATCTCGTGCTCGACGGCGGCGATGTCGCCGGAGCGGAGCCAGCCGATGTTGAGGACCATGTCGATCTCGGTGGCACCCTGGTGCACGGCCAGCTCGGTCTCGGCGACCTTGATGGCGGTGGCGGTGTCACCGTGCGGGAAGCCGATCACCGTGCCGACCGCGACGTTCGTGCCGCGCAGCAGGTCGACGGCGACGGACACGTCGCTGGGGCGGACACAGACCGAGGCGACGTCGTACTTCTTGGCGATGGCGCATCCCTCTCGCACGTCCTCGAGGGTGAACTCGGGCCGAAGGATGGAGTGATCGATCATCTTGGCGATCTGCGGCACGGTGAAGTTCATGAGATCGGACATTAGCTGTCTAGACAGGTAGCTGTCTAGACAGGCTGTGTGGATCTGTAGGGTGAGCCGCATGCCCGGGAATCCCGATTTCGCACCGCGCTACTTCCGCATCGAGCAGGAGCTGCGCGCCCTCATCGCCAAGTCCCGGCCACACGACCCGCTGCCCTCCGAGCCGGAGCTCGCCCGCGAGCACGGCGTCAGCCGGATGACCGCCCGCGCGGCCGTCACCCAGCTGGTCAACGACGGCCTCGTCTACCGCGCTCCCGGCCGTGGCACCTTCGTCGCCGTGCCCAGCGGGCCCCGCCGTGCCGACCATCTGATCCGGCTCAGCGAGGAGATCCGCAAACAGGGCAAACGACCATGGGCCAAGGTCCTGGTGGCCCGGCTCCGACCACCGACCCCGCTGGAGGCGACCCGGCTCCGGATCCGTAAGGGCGACGTCTACGCCATCCATCGCGTCCGCTTCGCCGACGACGAGCCGATCGCCTTCGAACGGGCCATCTACCCCGGAACCATCCCCGGGCTCCTCGACCACGATCTGTCGACGTCGGTCCACGAGGCGCTAGTCGCGATCGGCCACACCCCGGTGCGGGGCACCTCGACGATCGGCGCCCAGTCCGCCACCGCCGAGGACGCCCAGGAGCTGGGTGTGCCGATCGGCTCGGCGCTGCTGGTCGAGGAACGGTTGATCCTCGACCAGAACGAACGGCCACTCGAACTCAGTGAGTCACGCTATGCCGGCACCCGCTATCGGCTCGACGTCGCCTTCGGAGTCGAACCGCTGGTTCAGTAGGTGCAACGGCGCCGCGGTGACACCCGCGGCATCCAGGGCGTCCCAGTAGGCCCTCGCATGGCCCGGCTCGACCGGCCCGGACACCGCTGGCAGTCCCGGCCTGGTGGCATGCAGCAGAGACTCCAGTTGGCAGGACGCGACAGTGTCCGGCAGGTGGGCGTTCACCGCGGGCAGCCCCTCCGCGGCCGAACGCCGTGCGTGCCCGATCCCGAGCAGTCCCCCACCTACGATCAGGACGTCGCCGCGCTCCCGCATCCTGGCCATCGCCTTCGCCGTGTCGAAACAGTGCGGGAACGAGTCGTCGACCAGGATCGTGCCCGGTTTCAGCCGGTCCACGTCGACGGTTGACGGACCTCCGCTGGTCGCGGCGATGATGACATCGGCGCGGTAGATCGCTTCGGGACCGTCCGTCGCCGTCTCCACCGGGATCTCCACCGTCGCCGCCAGTTCCGTCAGCCGGGCCGCGGACGCCGGCAGGTCGCAGAGGATGAGGCCGGCCGGGGCCGATGTCGCCAGGAGCAGGCTCAGCGACGAGGTGCCGATCGAGCCGACCCCCAGGATCGCCACCACGCAGTCCCCGATGTCCCGTCCTCGCGACCGCACCGCGGCGAGGGTGGTCCGCACGACCGCTGCGGCGGTCACCGCATGGCCGGTGGTCAGATCAACCCCCTTGCGCCGGTACGGGGTGAGCGCCGTCCCGTATCCGGTGAGCGCGGGGATCATCCCCGCCAGCGAAACGGTCCGCGCCCCCAGTTCGGCGGCCAGGTCCACCCCCAGCGCGGCGTCCTCCGCCAGCCCCGGACGGGCCAGCTCGTCCGCGAAGCGCGGTACCGCGACGAATCCCGACACACCCAGCGGAGTCCGCACCGTCTCCAGCAGCCGGGGCCGGCCGCCGGGGAAGATCGCCGACCGGATGGTCTCCCGGTCGAGGTGCGGCAGGACCGCCCGGATCCCCTCGGGGAGGGCCTCCGCCAGCGAAGCCAGATGGCCGGGGGCCGGCAGGTAGCCGACGAGCGCGGCATCCAGCCGCCCCGGATCCGGGACCCGCTTCACTGTGGAGTTTTCAAGGAACAGGGCGATTCGCTCCATCTCGCCGGAGGACAGGCGGCCACGCAGTGTCAGGCGTAGTCCTCCGGTCACCGGACGGACTGCCAGCAGCACATCCGTTCCGGGCGGCAGTGCCAACTCCGCGTCCGCGTCCTCCCAGGTCAATCGCAAGGTCTCGCCCTCGGCCTCGGCGCCGAAGTCGAGATGGGTGAAGAAGTACTGCCAGCCACCGGGTGCGGTGAACACCCGGTTCCGCGCTTCCACGACGGCTGCGGCCAGCTCGGCCAGACCGACCTCCTCTCCCCTCCTGCCGGGCTTGTCGCCGTCGTCCTCGATCCGGCTCCCAGCTTCGCCCCTCCGCCCGGCAGCGGCATCGGACCCAGGTCCGATGTCGACGGCCACAGCCGTGGCGTACGGTCCGAAGGTTCGGGTGATGTCGGTCAGAGCGTGGTCCCGGCCGGTCACCGCCAACCCGATCACCGGATCGCGGCTTCCGGTCACCGCGGCGAGCGCCCGCCGGTAGGCCGCGAGGATCGGGACGAACGGGGTTACTCCGGCAGCGGCGGCCTCGTCACGCATCGCCGCCACATCACCGTCGCCGAGCGTGAAACCGGCAGTGGTGATCTCGCCGCCCGCCACGAGCCGGCGGCGGGCATGCGGTACCACCTCGGGCCGTACACCCGCCAGCATCGCCACGTAGTCCCGGAAGGTGGCGCGTAACGGCGGCAGGGTCGCCCCGTCGTAGACCGCGAGCAGTTCCCGCATCAGCAGCGCGACGCTGTAGCCGTCCCCCACCAGGTGATGCGCGTGGACGACGAGTACGTACTCGGCCGGCGCGTACCGCAGCAGTCTCAACCGGACCAGCGGCCACTCCGCCGGATCGAACCGGTGCCCGCGTTCCGCCGCCAGCTCCTCCTCGACCGGGCGCGGCTCCGCCACATACCCGACGGTCACCCGTACCGACGGAATCTCCCTCTGCACCGGCGGCCGCGCGCCGCGCGGGAAGACGGTCCGCAGCATCGGATGCCGCGCCACCAGCACATCCACCGCGTGCTGGAAGCGGTCCCGGTCCAGCGGGCCGTGCAGCCGCGGTGCCGCCAGCCACGTCGACGGCGCCCCGACCGCGTCGGCCAGCAGGAACCCTCGCTGGGTGAGGCTGACCGGGAAGTCCTGACCAGCACTTTTACCAACGCTGGCGGAATCTGATCGGCCCATATGGGCATCGATCACCGCAGCCAGGTCCGCCAGTGACCGATTGTGAAATAGGACCGTGGGCCGAGGCAGAACCGGGCGGTGCTCGGCCAAACTGGCGAACAGCTCGAGGACGCCGATCGAATCGCCGCCCAGGTCGAAGAAATCGTCGTCCCGGCTGACCGCGGCCACCCCGAGCTGCCGGCGCCACAGGCCGGCGAGCAGTGACTCGGTCGCGGTCAGCGGTTCATCGGAAGCAGGAGACGAGGAGGACGAGATGGTGACGGACAGCGCAGCGCGGTCGATCTTGCCGGCCGCGGTCAACGGCAACTCACCGACGATCTCGAAACGGCTCGGGATCAGGTATTCCGGCAGAAGTGTCCGCAGGTGGGCGCGCAGACCGGAACCGTCGGCCGACGGCGACTGCACCCAGGCGACGAGACGGGCGTCATGCACCTGAACGGCGGCCCGTTCCACTGACGGATGCCGGCGCAGCACCGCCTCGACCTCGGCCGGCTCGATCCGGTGACCGTGCAGTTTCACCTGGTCGTCGGCACGGCCACGGAACCACAGCAGCCCGTCCGGGTCGCGGTGGCCCAGGTCGCCGCTGCGGTACCAGCGCGTGCCGTCCCGGACCACGAAGGCCTTCGCGGTCTGTTCGGGATCGTCGAGGTAACCGTCGGTGAGACCGGTGCCCCCGATGTAGATCTCGCCGTCGTCGGCGGGCCGCCCGTCCGGCCCGACCACCTCGACGATCGCACCGCCGACCGGTCGCCCGATCGGCAGACGGGTGACGTCATCAGCAGGACAGGAGTCGATGAGATGCCACGTGGCGTTGATGGTGGTCTCGGTCGGGCCGTAGAGGTTGGTGATCCGCTGGTCCGGGCCGAGCAGGGCGAACCAGCGGCGGACATGGGCCGGCGACAGTTCCTCGCCGCCGACGTGCACCCACCGCAGCCGGGACAGGTCGGCATGACTCTTCTCGGCCGCGGTCAGCAGGTGCTCCCACAGGGTCGGTACCGAACTCCACACCGTGACGCGGTCGTGTTCCAGCCGTTCGGCGAGCCGTTCCGGATCACGGACGGTGTCCCGGTCCCAGCCGACGACGGTGGCCCCGACCAGCAGCGGAGCGAGGATCTGCCGAACCGAGGCGTCGAAACAGAGGGAGGCGGTCTGCGCGAGACGGTCGTCCTCCCGGTAACCGAAAGTGGTGATCGCCCAATGCAGGTAGTTGCTCATCGCCCGGTGGCTGACGGCGACGCCCTTCGGGCGCCCGGTCGACCCCGAGGTGAATATGACGTACGCCGCATCGTCCGCCCTGTTCCGCACCGCCGGCGCCACGACGGCCTCGTCCTCAGCCACCGTCTCGATGCCCACCCGGGGCAGACCGATGGTCTCCGCCACGGCACGGGTGCCGGCGTCGCAGACCACCACTCGCGCACCGGCCCGTTCGAGCTGGCTCGACAGGCGGGCCGGCGGGTGCGAGGCGTCCACCGGGACCCAGGCGGCACCAGCTTTGAGGATGCCCACGACTCCGATCACGGTGTCCGCGCCGGGACTCGTGAGCAGGCCGATCCGCCGTGTCCCGATGATCGCGAGCCGGGCGGCGAGACGGTCGGAGGCGAGGTCCAGTTCGTGATAGGTGAGAGGGACGCCGTCACTCAGGACCGCGATCCCGGCCGGTGTCCTCCGGCACTGCTCCCGGATCCGCTCGACGACATCCACCGGCATCGCCTGTTCAGCGATCGGTGCGGTGATCGCCACCGGAGGCGCTGCCTCGACCGCCAGCGCGGTGATCTCGGCGAGATGCTCATCGGCGAACCTCTCGACGGTCGCCGCGGTGAACAGGGATTCCGGATAGTTCCACGAGAAATGGAGCGTGCCGTGGGCCTCGAAACAGACCAGTCCCAGACGGGTCGCCGCCGAGGCGGTCCCCGCGGTGGTGGCCCGGACGTTCGCGGCGGTGGCACCGGCGCCGGGGAAACGGGCGAAGCTGAAGCCGGCCGGGCTCGCCGATCGTGGGCCGGTGCCGTCGGCCGCCAGCATGCGAGCCAGGTCGACCGTCGAGACCGAGCCGTGCCGTTCGGCGTCGAGCCACCGGCCGCGCAGCCGGGCCGCCAGCTCGGTTCCGGATTCACCGGGCCGGACGTCGGCGAGTACCGGAAGCGTGTCGGCGAACGGCCCGACCATCCGATCGATCCCCGGCAGCCGTGCGGCCCGTCCCGCCCGGGCGACCGACACCGGCACCTCGGCCTGTCCGCTCCATCGCGCCAGGCACCGCGCATAACCCGCGAGAAGAAGATGAAAGAGCGAGACCTCGGCGGTACGGGCCACCTCGGTCAGCCTTCGGGTGGTCTCACGGTCCAGAGCACGCTGCCGTACGGCGTACGGGCCCTGTGGTTGGTCCTCGATGTCGCCGTCGAAGGGCAGGGTGAGGGCCGGCCAGCCGGTCAGCTCCCGCTGCCAGTGATCCAGATCGGCCACCGACGGTTCGGTCCGTTGTGCTTCGTGATCCGCGAAGGTGGCCACCGGCGCGGGGCCCGGGTCGAGGCCCTGGTACAACGCCCACAGTTCGTCCCCGAGCACGGCCAGGCTGAACCCGTCGGCCACCGCGTGGTGAACCACCACGATGAGGTCGGATCCGGCCAGGACCGCCCGCACCGGCGACTCCCGGCTCAGGTCGAAGGGCCGGTTCCGCAGTTCGGCATCGATCTGCCCGACCGGTTGGGCGCCGTCCCGCACCGTGAACCAGTCGGGCCGCCCGGGTGCTGTGAAACGCTGTCCGTCCGCCCCGAACCGCACCCGCGTCATCGGATGCCGGCGTTCCAGTTCGGCGAACGCCGCACGGAGCCGGTCGGTGTCGATCGGCCCGTCGAGGGTCTGCCGGACGTAGGCGTACGCCGGGATCTCCGGGTACAACCGGCCGGTGGTGACGAAAGCCCGCTGCACCGGGCTGAACGGGACGGTGTCGACGCCGGACAGGTGTGCCGCGAGTTCCCCGACGGTGCGGTGCTCGAAGAACAACGTGGTGGACAGCGTCCGGCCGAGCCGGGTCTCCAGGTCCTTGACCAGGTCCACCGCGGTGAGCGAGTCCAGCCCCAACGCCAGGAACGGCTCGTCCACTCCGATCTCGTCCGGCTCCCGGTGGAGAGGCCCGGCCAGCATCTGCCGCAACACGGTGACGAGTGCGGCTCTCCCCCACCCTCCGCCGCCGGCTGCGGGTCCAGGAGTGGGACGCGCCGGCGCCGTCGAGGGCGTGCTCTGGGTCGAAGGCTGCGCCCCCGACGGCGAGGGCACGGTCCGAAACAGGGTCCGCGATTCGGGCGAGGACGCGGGTGGAGCCGTCACGAGCACCTGCGGGACGCCCAGGCGGGCCGCTGCCCACAGCAGCTCCGGCACCTGCTCGATGGGCAGTCCGTCAGCCACGGACGCGTGGGCGGCGGCCAGGCCGGCGCCGGTCAGCGCGGGCAGGTTGACCGCTACGAACGGCCGTCCGGCTGCTCGTTCGGCGGCGGCGAAGCTGTCCAGGAAGAGGTTCCCGGCCACGTAGTCACCGACCGCCCCGGCCAGGCCCGGCAGCACCGACGAGACCGAGGAGAGGGCGACGAACAACGGGACCGTCGAGCCACCGGCCGTCTGCCGGGCCGTGAACGCCCTGGCCAGCAGCTTCGTGCCGCGGACCTTGGCGGCCAGCACGGCGTTCACCTCGCCCGGGGTCTTCGACCGCAGGCTGCCCGGCCGGACCACTCCGGCCGCCTGCACCACCACATCGAAGTGCCGTCCGGTGACCAGGTCCCGCACCTGCCCCGGCACGGTCACGTCCGTCACCAGGTACTCGGCGGTGGCGCCGAGCCGCCGCAACTCGGTGAGCAGCTCGGCCGGCTCGGCGGAACGGCCGGTCAGCGTCAGATGAGGGCGCCCTCGCCGGGCCAGGTGACGGGCGATCTCGGCAGCCACCGCGCCCGCACCGCCGACGATCAGGTAGCTACCGTCCGGCGGAGGGGAGAACGGCTCGGCGCCACCAGCGGGCTCCGGGCGGCCGGTGACGGGAGCGAAGGTTCTGGTCAGCCTTCGCCCGGCGCGCCACGCGACAATCTCGGCGGGTCCGGCAGTGGGCGGGCCGGCGCGTTCGTGATCGATCGCGGCCCGTCGCCGTGCTTTGGAGTCCGCCGAGCTGACGTCGATGATCCGGACACCTGCTGCCCGGTTCTCGTCGGCGAAAGCCATCGCCAAGGCGGCCCACAGCGCATGCCGGGGACGCGGGCTTCCGCAGCCGGCCGCGTACAGGTCTTCGGTCACCAACAGCAGACGGCCGTCTCGGGGGACGGCGTTGATCGCGGCCAGTGCCTCGGTGGCTCCGCCCTTGCCCGCCGTGATCACGGTTACCGGAGCCCGGCCGTCCGTCCGGGGTTCGGCGAGTGGCGCCTCGGTCCAGTCCGGGACGGAGAGAACCGGCCCGGTCGGAGTGGGCAGGCCGCTACGATCCGCCCCGGTCGGCGCGGTGGCCAACATACGGGCCGGCGTGGGGGTCGACGTCTGAGGCTGCGCGGCCGGCCCGAGCGGGAGACCGGGGACCGGACCGGCCGGAGCCGGGTCGCCGGCGATCCAGTAGCGGGTTCGCTGGAACGGGTAGGCCGGGATGCGCACTCGGCGGGTTCCGGCGTCCAGGTGGGAGCGATCGAGGTCGGCGCCCCGCTGCCACAGGGTGCCGACGGTGGCCAGCAGAGCCGCGCGGGTCGAGGCCGGGGGCAGGACCGTCGTACCGCGTACGAAAGGAGAAAGTGCGAGCGACGCGCCCACCTCGACCATCGTGTCGAAGCCTGCCTCGCGCAGCCGGTCGGCGGCCGCCGCGAAACGCACCGGATGTGTCGCCTGGGCCGCGAGGTAGGCGCCGTCCAGATCGGTCAGCCAGTTCCCGGTCATCGTGCTGACCAGCGGGATCACTCCCGCTCTCGGCACGGGCGCCAGGTGGGCGAGATGCTGTGCGACCGGTTCCATGGCGGGGGTGTGGAAGGCGTGCCCGGCCGCCATGTCACGGGTCACCACACCGGCTGCGGCAAGCAGTTCCCCGGCATGGGCCATCGCGTTGCGGGAACCGGCCAGAACGATCCGCTTCGGCGCATTCTCGGCCGCGACGAACACACCGTCCGGGCTCGTCGCGGCATCGAGCCGCAGTACGTCACCGAGTACCGCAGCGATCTCGGTGACGGTGGCCGCGACGGCGAGCATCGTGCCGGGGGCTACCAGGGCCGCGGTCAGGCGGCCTCGTTCCTTCGCCAGCAGGACCGCGTCCACCGCGGTCAGGTGACCGGCGGTCACCGCGGCGGCGAGTTCGCCGATACTGTGGCCGGCCACCGCGTCGGGGCGGATACCGAAAGCGATCAGCTGGGCGGCCTGCGCCACACCGAAGGCGACCACCACCGGCTGGGTGACCTCGGTCCGGGCCAGCTCCCCGGCGGTGACGTCCGGGTCGGTGCACCAGGCGACCAGGGTGCGGCCCGCCACCTCACCGGCCGCCTCCGAGACCTCATCGAGGATCCGGCGGAAAGCAGGCGCGCTCCGATACAGCTCGGCGGCCTGACCGGGGCGCTGGGTGCCCTGGCCACCGAAGAGGAATACGGTGCGGGCGGGCCGGCCCAACGGTGCGGGCGGATCGACGGACACCAACCGGTCCGGGAGATCCTTTCCGGTCACCAGGGCGATCCGGCACGGACCGGGGTCTCGCGCGGTCGACACGGTCGCGCACACGTCAGCGATGCGCTGGTCCGGGTGCGACCGCAGATGGGCGGCCAGGTCCAATGCCATGGTGCGGAGGGATGCGGCCGAACGCGCCGACAGTGTCAGCAGGTGCGACTCGGGCTCCGGGTGTTCGGGACCGGTGATCGGGGGTGTCGCAACCGGCTGATCCGCTCCGGACGCGGCCGCATCCGGATCGTTGGCGGGCTCCGGCCGGCCGGGTGGGGCGGCCAGAATCACGTGAGCATTCGTGCCGCCGAATCCGAACCCGTTGACGCCGGCCACGTGCGGAGCCTGCCAAGGGCGGGTCTCGGTCACCACCTCGAAGCCGTTCGCAGCCAGGTCGAAACGGGGAGACGGCTGGTCATGATGCAGCGACGGCGGCAGTTGGCGATGCCGCAGGGCCAGGATCACCTTGACCAGGGCCGGCATACCGGCCGCGTTGAGCAGGTGACCGATGTTCGTCTTCACCGAACCCAGGAGGCGGGGACGGTTGTCCGGGAGGGGAGGGAAGGCATGCGCCAGGGATCGGGCCTCGATCGGATCGCCGACCGGTGTCCCGGTTCCGTGGGCCTCCACATAGGTGACCTCGGCCGGGTCCACGCCACTGGTGCGGTAGGCGTCGGCGATCACCTCCTGCTGAAGCAGCGGGTTCGGGGCCATCAGGCTCAGCGAGCGGCCGTCGTTGTTGACAGCGGTACCCCGCACCACCGCGAGGATGTCGGCGTCACCGGCCTCGGCCAGCCTCGTCAGAACCAGGACCGCGCCACCCTCACCGGGAACGAAACCGTCCGCTCCGGCCGCGAACGCCCGGCACCGGCCGGACGGCGACAGGGCCTGTGCCTCACCCAGCAGCGTCTCGCCGGTGGAGGTCAGGTTGAGATTGACACCACCGACCACGGCGATGTCACAGTCACCGGACTCCAGGCTGCGGCGGGCCAGATGCAGCGCGACCAAGGCCGACGAGCAGGCGGTGTCGACAGCCAGGGCCGGGCCGTGCAGGTCCAGCGAGTGGGCGACCCGGGCCGCGATCAGGTTACGGAGTGTCCCGGTCAGGGCGTACGGCCCGATCTTCGAACCGTCGGACGTGGAGACGGTTTCCGGGCTGACGGGCTGGCCCGCCGTGGAGACGGTATCCGGGTCGGTGTGCTGGCCCGGCGCGGAGACGGTATCCGGGCCTGCGGGCCTGCTCGATGTGGTGATGAGCTCCGGGTAGCCGCTCTCACCCACCGCCGCGAAGACTCCGATGCGGTGGGCGTGGCGGCGCGGGCCCGCGTAGCCGGCGTGTTCGAGGGCTTCGTGGGCCAGTTCCAGGAAGATGCGCGCGTGCGGATCGAGGAGCCGGGCTTCATCCTCGTCGATTCCGAAATATCCGGCATCGAACCTGGCCGGATCGGCGAGGAACGCCCCGTGCCCGCCACCAGCCCATCGGTTCACCGGGGTGACGCTGTCCCGGCCGGCGACCAGGTTGGCCCAGAACTCCTCGGGCGTATCCGCTTCCGGAAAGCGGCAGGCCATGCCGATGATCGCCAGCCCACCCGGGCTTCCGTCGAACGCGGAGGGCGGACCGGTATGAGCATGGGAGGCCTCGGCCGGGCGCGGGATGTCCGGGCGAGCTGGTGCCTCGCCGATGCGCGGGCGAGCTGGTGCATCGGCGGAGTCCAGGCGAGCCGGCGCATCGCCGGAGTCCAGGCGAACCCGCGCCTCGGCGGTGCGTGGGCGGACACCGGTGGACAGGAGGTGGTCCGCCAATGCGGTGACCGTGCGACAGTCCCGGAGCATCGCGGGGTCGAGAGGCTCGGCGAACTCGTCCTCCAGAGCCGCCAGCACCTCCATCGCGGCCAGCGAGGAACCGCCGATCGCGAGGAAACGGTCGTCGGGGGCGATCGTGTCGGCGGGTATCCGCAGTACGCGGGCCCAGATGGATCGAACGACCTGCTCCATCGCGGCGCGCGATGTCGGCACTGCGACGGCCGGCGCCGAGGGCGCGGCGAAAGGAGCGGCTGATGACGGCGCCGACGAAACAACGGCCGGAAGCGGGACCGACAAAGGAGCGGCCGGAAGTGGGGCCGACGAAGGAGGCGTTGGCAGCGGCGATGACGAAGGAACAGCCGGAAGCGGCACCGACGACGGGGCTGGCGATGGTGGCGGCACTGACGACCGAGCTGGCGATGGCGACGGCTGGGGAGATGTGCGAGAAGTAGGGGTGGCGAGTGGTGAGGGGGTGGTCAGGCGTTCGCGGAGTGGGTGGCGGCGTAGTTTGCCGCTCGTGGTTCGGGTGAAGGTGCCTGCCGGGACGACCTCTACGTGGACCTCGTCGTAGGCGAGAGCCTCGGCTGTTCGGGAGCGGATCAAGGCGGGCAGAGCCGCTGGGTCGGAGCGGACCGCGCGGGACGCTACGAAGACCGTGACTCGTTCCCGGCCGGAGAGGGGGTCGGTGGTTCCCACCACCGCTATCGGGCCGGGCTTCAGGCCAGGCGTTGCGGCGGCCACCTCCTCCAAATCCGCGGCGTGGAAGTTGCGGCCGTTGATGAACAGGACGTCCTTGTGGCGGCCGGTCACACACAGCCGGCCCGCTCGGAGGAAACCCTGGTCCCCGGTTCGGAGCCAGTCTCCGGCGAACAGGCCGGCGGTGGCCTGCGGGGAACGGTGGTAGCCGCGGGTGACATTCGGGCCGCGGAGCTGGATGTGGCCGACCAAGCCGTCCTCCAGAGGCTCGTCCTCGTCGTCGACGATGCGCAAGTCGCAGCCTGGCACCGGGTAACCGACGTCCATGAACTCCACAGGCGGCACCGCAGCCGCGGAGGAAGGAGCCTCAGACGAGGAGGGCGACAGGAACGAAGCGGAAGGCGAGGACCACGACGGGAAAACCGACGGGACCGAAGACGAGACAGGGGACGAGGGTGCGAGCAGAGAAGACGACGCGGACGGGGAAGGTGATGCGAGCAGGGAAGGCGATGCGAACGGAGATGAGGGACGCGATGGGTTGACGGGGAGGGCTACGCCTCGGGACAGGGCTGAACGGCTCAAGGTCACTGGGACCGCTACCTCACCCAGTGGAGGGCAGGTCGCCGCCACAGTGGCCTCGGCCAGGCCGTACACCGGCTGGACCGCTCCGGGATTCAGGGATGCCCTGGTCATTCTGGTGGTGAAGGTTCGCCACACCGATGGGGAGATGGGTTCGGCGCCGACCATCAGCAGGCGGACGCTGCTCAGGTCGAAGGTGTCCAAGGCCTCCAGCGGGACCCGGCGGTTGGTCAGCTCCAAGGCGAAGTTGGCGGCGGAGAGGACGGTGGCGCGGTGCTCGGTGGCGGTTCGCAGCCAGGACTCGGGGCGTTTCGCGAACGTCAGCGGACTGATCCGGATCTGGCGGCACATGGCGAACAGCGGGGCCAGGTGGGTTCCGATCAGGCCCATGTCGTGGAAGTACGGCATCCACGTCACGAATACGTCGGCGGGGCTGAGACGGCCGGCGATCGAGGCCTGGGTCAGGTTGGCGATCACGTTGTCGTGTGTCAGCTCGACACCTTTGGGGATGCCGGTGCTGCCCGAGGAGAATTGGAGAAAGGCCAGGTCGGTGCCCCGTACCGCAATCGGGGTGGGAAGAGGAAAGGCGGACCGCAGGTCGCGCGGCGACAGCAAGGTCGCGCCGGGCGTCGCGGTATCACCGGCAATGAAAACCGATTTCCCGGCAGAAACAGTAGCGGGAGCAGAGGCGGGGGCGGGAGCGGGAGTGAGAGCGGCAGAAGACGAAGAGGCCAGATGGGCCCGGACGGTGGCCAGGCGGTGTGGTTCCGGGGGCAGCGGGACCGGCACGACGCCTGCCACGATCGCGCCCCAGAAGAGGGACAGGAAGTCGGCGCTGTCCTCGGACACCACCATCAGGGAATCGCCAGGGGTCAGGCCGGCGGCATGCAAGCCGCCCGCGATGCGGAGAGCGTCGGCATACAACTCCGCATAACTAACAAACCGGCCGCCTTCGTGCACAACTCCCTGACCGGGTGCTTGCGCGGCGGCACGGGCCAGGGCATCGGTCAGCGTCACGACCAGGACCTTATCGGCGTGGGCCAAACCTCAGTTCCGGCTCGGGGCGGACGATCGTTCAGACGTGCCGGACCGGATGTTCCTGCTGGCCAACCTCGTGATCATGGTGGCTTACGCGGCGATCATGGTTTCCATCGTGGTACCCGTGAGCCGGGCGGGACAGCTGGGGTCGAACAAGCTCGCCACCGCCACCGCCATGATCTTCTTCAGTTGTGCGGTGGGGCACGGATTCCACGCCGCGATGACCTACCGGATGATCACGGTGCCCGCCGAACACCACATGACCAGCCTGAGCTGGTCCTGGAGTTCAGCACTGTGGGACGTGTGCACGGCGCTGGTCGGCGTCTACTACTGGAGCCTGCGGCGCGGCTACGGGGTGCTGCTGCAGACCGGTGCCATCTACGTCGACCCGTGGGGGCAGACCCGGCTGGAGGAGGCGTCCGCGCGCGAGAACGCCGCCCGCGAGATGGCCGCCGCGCACCAGGCGACCCTGGCCACCATCGTCGAGGACAGCGCGGACGCGATCATCGGGATCACACCGGACGGGGTGATCACCGCATGGAACGGTGGGGCCGAGCGGATCTTCGGATACTCCGCGGCGGAGGTGCTGGCCGGGCCGGCGACGGTGCTGGCCGACGAGAACGGTGTCGATCAGCAGAACCGGATGCTGGCGCGGATCCGCGCGGACGGCGGCAGCTTCTCCTACGAGGGCCGCCGGGTCCGCAAGGACGGCAGCCCGGTGGAGGTCGCGTTCACGGTGACGCCGGTGAAGAACCGGGCCGGGCACATGATCGGGGTGTCGGTGATCGCCCGGGACATCTCCGCGGCGAAGGAGGCGGCCGAGCGGGAGCGGGCCGTCCAGGAGCGCACCGACCAGGCGAAACGGATGGAGAGCCTGGGCAATCTGGCGGGCGGGGTGGCGCACGACTTCAACAACATCCTGGCGATCATCGCGAACTACACCGACTTCGTGATCGACGAGACCCGGGACCGGGCGCACGTACAGGCCGATCTGGCGCACGTGCGGACAGCCGTGGAGCGGGCCACCAGTCTGACCCGGCAGCTGTTGACGTTCACCCGTGGTGACACCGTGCAACTGCGGGACGTCGACCTGAACGCGTCGGTGGCCGAGGTGCACGCCGTCCTGGACCGGACCATCGGCGAGCACATCACACTGATCGCGGTGCCCGCCCCGGAGCCGCTGACCGTGCACGCCGACCCGGGGCAGATCCATCAGATCCTGCTGAACCTGGCGATCAACGCGCGGGACGCGATGCCGGACGGCGGCACCCTGGTGCTGGAGGCGGGCACGGTGGCGGTGGACGGCGAGGAGCTGAACATGCAGCCGCCGCTGCCGGCCGGGACATATGCCCGGCTGTCGGTCAGTGACACCGGGGAGGGGATGGCGCCGGAGGTCGCGGCCCGGATCTTCGAGCCGTTCTTCACCACCAAACCCCGGGGCCGCGGTACGGGCCTCGGCCTCGCCACCGTCTACGGCATCGTGACCGAGGCGGGCGGCAGCATCAACGTCTACTCGGAACCGGGTGTCGGCACCACCTTCCGGATCTACCTGCCGATCTCCACCGGCGGGGGTGTGGTGGTGTCGCCGGCCCGCGAGGGCGCGCCGCCGCGGGGGGACGGCCGGACCGTGCTGGTGGTCGAGGACGAGGTGGCGCTGGGCCGGATCGTGGCCCGGATCCTCACCAACGGCGGCTATCTGGCCCGGACCGCGCACAACGGGGCGGAGGCGCTGCGCCTGTTCCGGGAGCACGGCTGTGACCTGCTGCTCACCGACGTGATCATGCCGGAGATCACCGGGCCGCGGCTGGCCGAGATCGCCCGCGTCGAACGGCCGGATCTGCCGGTGCTGTTCATGTCCGGGTACAGCAACGGGCTGCTCGGCACCACACACGTGCTGGACGAGGGCATCGCGTTCATCGAGAAACCGTTCACCGGCGGCGATCTGCTGCACAAGGTGGCTGACACCCTGCACCGTCCGCAGATGACATCTGTCATGGATGATCGCTGACGGCGGCGACTGCCCCGGAGGGGGTCATCCGGCGAACCATATAAGGCATGACACAGACGATCGAAGTGGACGGCCTCCGCCAGCGGTACGGCGATTTCGAAGCGGTCCGGGGCATCGACTTCACGGTGCCGTCCGGTGGTCTGTTCGCGCTGCTGGGCACCAATGGAGCCGGCAAGACCACCACGATGGAGGTGCTGGAGGGATTCCGGCCGGCCGGTGCGGGCTCGGTGCGGTTGCTGGGCTCGGACCCGTACCGCAATCGCAAGGCTCTTCGCCCCCGGGTCGGGATCATGCTCCAGGAGAGCGGCCTGATCGGCGACCTGACCGCGGCCGAGACCGTCGACCTGTGGCGGGATCTGGCCACCGACCCGATCAGCCGGGACGAGGCCCTCGGGCTGGTCGACCTCGGCGACAAGGCCGGGGTGCAGGTCCGGCAGCTGTCCGGCGGGCAGAAACGCCGCCTCGATCTGGCGCTCGCCGTGGTCGGCCGGCCCGAGGTGCTGTTCCTCGACGAACCCACCACCGGCATGGACCCGGAGGCCCGGCAGGGCACCTGGAGACTGATCCAGAAACTGGTCGCCGACGGTACGACGGTGCTGCTCACCACCCACTACCTGGAAGAGGCCGAGCGGCTCGCGGACCGGATCGCGATCATGCACCAGGGCGAGATCCGGATCACCGGCACGGTGCCCGAGGTGGTGGCCGGGCACGGCGACCGGATCACCTTCCGGGTGCCCGCGCACACCCCGATCGACGCCCTTCCCCGGCTGGACGGCAGCGCCCCGGAGATCGCCGTCACCGACGGTCTGCCGGCCGCCCGCTACACGGTGACCGGCGGCGAGCCCGACGGCCGCGCACACCGTTCGGTGGCGGCCCTGCTGAGCTGGGCCGACACGCACCGGGTCAGCCTGGACCGGCTGTCGGTGCGCCCCGCCTCCCTGGAAGACGTGTTCCTGAGCATCGTGGAGAACCAGTGAAGACCGATCTGTTGCACACCTACCGGCTGGCCCGACTCGACCTGGCGCTGATCTTCCGGAACCGGTCCGCGCTCACCAACGCCGTCCTGATGCCGCTGGCCGTCACCGCGTTCCTGATCTGGACCGCCCGCGAGGGTGGGCAGGACGGCGTGAACTACATCGTGACCGGGCAGATCGCCGCCCTGGTGGTGTTCGCGCCGCTGGTCAACCTGGCCGGTTTCTACACCAGCCGGCGTGAGGAGCTGGTCCTCAAACGGCTGCTCGGCGGGCCCGCCTCGGCGACCGCCATCCTCGGTGGCAGCGCTCTCGGCGCCGTCGTCGTCTACCTGATCCAGGTGCTCGCGGTGGTCGCCGCGGCGGTCGCCCTCGACGTCGGCCTGCCCGGCAACCCGCTGCTGGTGCTGGTCGCGGTCCTCGGTGGGGCGGCGGTCTTCGCGCTGCTGTCCATGGTGATCTCCGGGGTCAGCTCCAGCGGTGAACTGGCCCAGCTGGCGACCGTACCGGTGATGCTGATCTGCCTGGCCCTGACCCCGGTGATCGTGCCGGCCGGCGCACTGCCCGAGCGGATCGAACAGTTCGCCGCCTACCTGCCGATGACGCCGATCGTCGACATGGTCCGGGCCGGGTACGGTGACGCCCTGCAATGGCAGTCCCCGCTCGTCCTGGCCGCGTGGGCCGCGGTCGCCGCGGTGCTGGCCCGGCGGTTCTTCCGCTGGGACCCGCGCCGGGGCTGAAAGTTAGGGTGAACGACATGACCAGCGCCGTGCAGCGAGCCCGCAAGATCACGATGTGGAGTCTCGCCTGCACGCTGCTGCTGGGCTGGTTCGGCGCCGTCGTGGGCACCCTCAACCAGCTGGCCGAGGACCGGCTCGACCCGCTCCGGCTGGCCGCCACCGCGGTGTTGATGATCATTTTCTCGGTGGCCGGGACACTGCTGGCCCGGTCCGTCTCGGTCGACTGGCCGGTCCGCAACGACCTCACCGTGCGGTACTCCGCCGTCTCCGGAGCCGCCGCGATCCTCGTCCTGCTCGTGCAGGACGGCAGCCCCGCCGGATGGGGACTGGTCCCGATCGCCTGGATCAGCGTCGCCGCGGTCCGGACCGGACGGGTCACCGCTCTGGCGCTGTCACTCGGCACCATCGTCGTGTGCAGCACCATCTACTGGTTCAGCCCCGGACACGACGGTCTCCCGGTCAACGCGGCCGTGATGGTCTACACGATCATGTGCCTGGCTCTGCCGTACGCCAATCGGCTCTGGATCTGGATCCTCGACCTCGCCGAGACGGCCCACGCCGGCAAGGAGGCCGAGGCCCGGCTGGCGGTCACCGAGGAACGTCTCCGGTTCGCGCGCGACCTGCACGACCTGGTCGGTCACAGCCTGTCGGTGATCGCGGTGAAGAGTGAGCTGGCCGGCAAACTCGCCACCCGCGACGCGGACCGGGCCGCCGACGAGATGGCCCAGGTCCGCGGCCTCGCCCAGGACGGTCTGCGGCAGATCCGGGAGGCGGTCCGCGGCTACCGGGTGCTCGATCTCACTTCGGAGATCGCCAGCGTGCGGGCCATCCTGGAAGCCGACGGGCTGCGCTGCACCGTCGACCTGCCGGACGAGACGATCGATCCGGCGGCGGCCGCCCCGTTCGCCTGGGTGGTCCGCGAGTGCGCCACCAACATCCTGCGGCACAGCCGGGCCACCTGGTGCACGGTGACGGTCCGTCACACCGACGGCGCCGCGGTCCTGGAGATCGTCAACGACGGCGCACCCGGCTCGGCCCGCCCCGGCAACGGTCTGGCCGGCCTCACCGAACGCCTCACCGCGATCGGCGGCTCCCTCACCGCCCAGCCGACCGGCGACGGTCGTTTCCTGGTCCGGGCGGTCGCCCCGGCCGGCCACGCCATGGAGGCCCTCGCGTGATCCGCGTCCTGCTCGCCGACGACCAGCACCTGATCCGCGAGGCGCTGGCGATGATGCTGGACTTCGAGGAGGACCTGACGGTGGTCGCGCAGTGTGGTCGCGGCGACGAGGTGCTGCCCGCCGTCGCCTCCCACCAGCCGGACGTGATCGTCCTGGACATCGAGATGCCCGGCCTGGACGGCCTGTCCGTCGCCGAGCAGCTCCCCGGGCACGCCATGCTGATCCTGAGCACCTTCGCCCGCCCCGGCTACCTGCGCCGGGCGATCGCCGCCGGAGTCCGCGGCTTCATCCCGAAGGACTCCTCCAGCGCCGAGCTGGCCGCCGCCATCCGCAAGATCCACAGCGGCGGGCGTTACCTCGACCCGGAACTCGCCGCCTCCGCGATGATGGCCGGCGAGAGCCCGCTCACCGACCGTGAACGCGACGCGCTCGCCCTGGCCGCGTCCGGCGCCTCGGTCGCCGAGATCGCCGCCCGGCTGCACCTGAGCGAGGGCACGGTCCGCAACTACCTGTCCAACGCGATGACCAAGATGAACGCGCCCAACAGGTTGACCGCCATCAACCAGGCCCAGCGGATGGGGTGGATCTGAAACACCGCGGAGGTACGGTCGTCCCCTCCCACAACCGCAAGCACCAGCCCCGCATCGTCCCCGCGAGGCAGGCGTCCCCTCCCGGCCGCCCGGCGGCCGCCGGGCGGATGCGTCCCGCCCGGGGTCAACCCGCGTGCCGACTTCCGGCTCGATTCGGGCCGGAAATCGGCACACGAACCGGGGCCCTGACGCCCGCCGCGTCAGGCCGGGCCGGTCGACAACCACGTCGTCGCCGCGGTCAGCGCGTCCGCGCCCGGGGGCACCGGCTGGTCCGGTGGGATCGGCTCGTTGCCGTAGAGGCGGCCCAGCCGGTCGGCCTCCCGGACCGCGGTCAGCACCAGCATCGCGCCGTCGCTGAGTTCCAGGGCCGCGTTGCCGGTGGCGAAACCGCCGGTGGGCTGCCCGAACGTGCGCACCCCGGGCAACCCCAGGAAAGCGATCAGGGTGGCCTCGGCAGCGCTCATCGTGTCGCCGTCGGTCAGGATCGCGATCGGCGGGCCGGGCCGGGCCAGCCGATACGGGTTCGGCAGCGGCGACAACGGGGTCTCGTCCTGGTGCACCACACCGTCGCGCAGAATCCACCGGCCGTCGTGCTCGCCGTCCGCGTTCACGAACGAGCCCAGCACACCATCGCCGAGCAGCGGGGCCAGCACGGTCATCATCGGGTACATGTTGCCGCCGGTGTTGCCCCGCAGATCGACGATCCAGCCGTCCGGCCGGTGCCCGTCCAGCTCCCGGACGATCCCCGCGCCGGCCCGCACATAACGCTCGTCCGCCTCCTCGACCCCCGGTGTCTCCGGCAGCTGGATCAGCGCGAACCGTCCAGCGACGAGCCGGCCGGCAGGCATCGGCGCGTCCCGGACCGCGTCCTCCCCGAACGCCCCGGCCACATCCTCCGGAGTGAGCAGGAACGTGTGCGGATCGTCGAGCGCCGCGATCGCCGCCCGGATCGCCGGATAGGTCTCCGCAGTGGAGCCTGTCGCCGGGAGCTCACTCGCCAGCCGTTCACGCAGGGCCGGCCAGTCGACCCGCGAACGGTTCAGCGCCTCCTTCTCCAGCAGGTCCAGGACATGGGTGAGGTAACCGTGTGCGTCAGTCATCGTCACCCCATGATCTCAGGGGGTCTCCACCACGGATTCCCGGCAGTGGGTGTCGCCGTCACATGCCGGCACTCGGCTCCGCCCCGGTGCGGACACACCGTGACCGGTCGTGCGCTGGCACAGACGCCCCGGGCCCGGCGGGGCATCACGGCCCACCGGCCGTGTTCCCGCGCCGGTGTCCTCGGCCCGCCCGGCGCAGACGAACCGCGAAAGTGTGCGCCGGGTCATCACCCGGCCCTCGGCGCCGGAGACGCGGTCGAGGAGGACTGTTCCGGGCACGTACTCAATGATCATGGTTGAGGGTGTGATCATGAGGACTTCCGGGACCGGCACGACCGACCGGGCGGCGGCCGTCACGCCGCGCCGCGGCTGGTGATCGGAATCAAAAATGGATGACCTGCCGTCGACGTCATGACCACGGCGGGTTAGGCTGCCCTAACCTCACAAGGGGCGGGTGGAGATGGCACAACCGGAATCGCTGGCGGAGTTACTGAACGGACGGCGCGCCGCGGTCGACGCCTCGCTGCCCGCGGTCGGATTCGTGGCCGGATGGCTCGCCTTCGGGGAGTCGATCTGGGGCGGGGCGATCGCCGCGATGGTCACCGCGCTCGGGCTGTCCGCGTGGCGGCTGCGCAAGGGTGACAAGCCGCGAGCCGTGCTGATCGGCATGTTCGTGGTGTGCGTCGCCGCGCTGGTCGCGCTCTACACCGGCAACGCCAACGACTTCTTCCTGCTCCAGCTGCTCAGCAACGGCGCCAGTGTGCTCGCCTGGGTGATCAGCATCGTGATCCGCTGGCCACTGCTCGGCATCGTGGTCGGCACGGTGCTCGGCCAGCGCACCAGGTGGCGGCGGGATCCGGCGCTGCTCAAGGCGTACTCCCGCGGCAGTTGGGTCTGGGTCATGCAGTATGTGATCCGCGTCGCCGTGTTCCTGCCGCTCTACCAGGCCGGCTGGACGGCCGCGCTGGGCACCGCCCGGGTGGCGCTGTCCGGGCCGCTGGTGGCCGCCTGCCTGGCGGTGAGCTGGTGGGTGATCCGCCGCACGCTGCCGGCGGACCACCCGGGCCTACGTCATCCGGTGGCGGACGGGGAGCCGGCTCAGAAGGCCTCCTCGTAGAGGTCGCGCAGTCCGAACGCGTCGGCCGGGCCGGTGTAGCCGCAGATCAGCACCCGCCCTTCGGCGGAGGCGACCAGGTAGCTCTCGCCGACCTCGAACCTCGCGTTCGCCTCGGAGTGGTCGGCGGACTGCTCGACCTGAACACTTTCGGTCTTGTCACCCCGGAACACCGTGGTGACCTTGAGCGTGACGACGTCCTTCTCAACGCTGTCGACGGCGCCCTCGAAGGCGAAGTCCGAGATTTCGGACAAGCGGCTCGCGGTGGGCTCGACGCATTTCGCCAGGACGCCGGCGGTGGTGAGCCACACGGCAGGCGCCGGCGAAGCGGCGCCGATGGCCGGTGGCACGACCTCGGCTGCCGGCCGGTTCAGAGCCCACGCCGCTCCCCCGGCGACCAGCACGAGAGCAGCGGCGGCGACGGGCAGCGCCCACCGGCGGGTGTGAGTGCGGGACATGGCTTCCTCCGTGAGCTGCCGAACGTGGTCCGGAGCGGCCGGTGCGAGCGCTGCCGCCGGATCCGCGCGGCGCAGCAGTTCCCGCAGATCGTCGTCGTCGTTCACGGCCGTCTCCTCTCTGTCGACTCCTCATGTCCGGCCGGACAGCCGTTCTTTCGCAGCAGGTCACGGAGTTTCTGCTTGGCCCGGTGCAGGCGGATCGAGGCGGCGTTCGCGGTGATCCCCATGGCCACGGCGATCTCCGCCGGGGCCAGGTCCTCCCAGGCCCACAACCGCAGGATCTCGGCGTCCTTCACGGTCAGCTCCCGTAACGCCGCGGTCAGGTCACCGTCCGGCGGGGCCGGGCCGTCGACCACGGCCGGCGGCGGATCCAGCCGGGAGATGCGGGCCGCCAGGCGGAACTGGCGGCGGTGGCCGCGTTCGGCGTTCGCCAGACAGTTCCTTGCCACGCCGTACGCCCAGGGCAGGTGCTCCTCGGGGATCTCGTCCAGCCGCCGCCAGCAGATCAGCAACGTCTCGGACAGCACGTCGTCGGCGGTCGCCGGATCGGTGCGCCGGGCCAGATAGCGGCGCACGGCGTCGATCACCTCCGGCGCCAGGGCCTCGAACCGCGCCCGGCGCGAGTCCACGTTCACAGGGTCCACCTTCGATCATGTCCGGCAGGCGTACGGTTCTTTCAACCGATTCCCGGGAGGTCGATGTGCGCACGGCGTACCGGACATGTCCGCTCTGTGAGGCCGCCTGCGGCCTGGAGCTGACCGTCGACGGCGATCGGGTGACCGCCGCCCGCGGTGATCGGGAGCACGTCTTCAGCCACGGTTTCGTCTGCCCCAAGGGGGCGACGTTCGGGCAGCTCAACGACGATCCGGACCGGCTTCGCCGTCCGCTGGTGGAGGGCGTCGAGGTGGGCTGGGCGGAGGCCTTCCGCGCGGTCCGCGAGGGGTTGCGGCCACTGATCGAGCGGTACGGACCACACTCGGTCGCCGTCTACCTCGGCAACCCGAACGTGCACACGATGGCCGGTGGACTCTACGTCCCGCCGCTGGTCCGGGCGCTGGGCAGCCGCAACGTGTTCTCGGCGAGCACCGTCGACCAGATGCCCAAGCACGTGTCGTGCGGCTACCTGTTCGGTGATCCCAACGCGATCCCGGTGCCCGATCTGGATCGCACCGACTTCCTGCTGATCCTGGGCGCCAACCCGTGGGAGTCGAACGGCAGCCTGGCCACCGCGGCCGACTTCCCGGGGCGGTTGACGGCGCTGCCGGCTCGCGGTGGCCGGTTCGTGGTGGTGGATCCGCGGCGCACCCGGACCGCGGAGGCCGCCTCGGATCACATCCCGATCGTGCCGGGTACCGATGCGCTGTTGTTGTTCGCTGTCGTCCACAGCCTGTTCGCCGATTCTCTATTATCGGACATTCCGGATTATGTGGCCGGCGTGGACGAGGTGCGCGAGCTGTCGATGCCCTTCAGCCCCGCCGCCGTGTCCGGGGCCTGCGGTGTCCCCGCTGATCGGATCCGGTCACTGGCCCGTGAGCTCGCCACGGCACCGACCGCCGCCGTCTACGGCCGGATCGGCACCTGCACCGTCGAGTTCGGCACCCTGACCAGCTGGCTCGTCGACGTGCTCAACACGCTCACCGGGAACCTCGACCGGCCCGGCGGGGTGATGTTCCCGCTCGCCGCGCACACCTCCGGCCAGGCACGCCCCGGCAAGGGGTTCCGCACCGGGCGCTGGCACAGCCGGGTCCGCGGGCTGCCCGAGGTGAAGGGGGAACTGCCGGTCGCCACCCTGGCCGACGAGATCGAGACAGCCGGCGACGAACGGGTGCGCGCACTGATCACGATCGCCGGCAACCCGGCGCTGTCCACCCCGAACAGCGGACGGCTCGACCGGGCCCTGGCCGGGCTGGACTTCATGGTCAGCGTCGACCCGTACCTCAACGAGACCACCCGGCACGCCGGCGTGGTGCTGCCACCCACCGATCCGGTACGCACCGGGCACTACGACTTCGCGTTCCTGACCCTGGCGGTGCGCAACTTCGCGGCGTACTCCCCGCCGGTCCTGCCGCCCGAACCGGGAGTCCCCGACGAGTGCGACGTCCTGGCCCGGCTGTCACTGATCCTGACCGGACAACCCGACGAGGATCCGGCACTCTTCCACGATCATCTGCTGCGGCAGGCCCTGACCCGTCTGCCGGCCGGGGAACACGCCCGGATCACCGGCGACCGGCCCGCCGAACGACTACTGGACGCGGCGCTGCGGGCCGGCGCCTACCGGCTCACCCTGCAAGACCTGCTGGACGCCCCGCACGGCATCGACCTCGGGCCGCTCCAGCCGCGGCTGCCCGGCGCGCTGCGAACCGCCTCCGGCAAGGTCGAACTCTGCCCGCCGCCACTGGCCGCCGAGACGCAACGCCTCCTGGAGTCACTGCCCCGCCGCCGCGACGGGATGGTCCTGATCGGACGCCGCCACCTACGCTCCAACAACAGCTGGATGCACAACGTCTCGGCCCTGGTGAAAGGCCGTTCCCGCTGCACTCTCCAGATCCATCCGGACGACGCCGGCCGGCTGTCCCTGACCGACGGCGGACCGGCCGAGGTGACCTCCCGGGCCGGCGCCCTGACCGCCACGGTCGAGGTGACCGACACGGTGATGCCCGGTGTGGCCAGCCTGCCGCACGGATGGGGCCACGACCTGCCCGGCGTGCGCCTCTCGGTCGCGGCGGCCACCCCCGGCGTGAACTCCAACGTCCTCACCGACGAGCTGGTGATCGATCCGCTGTCCGGCAACAGCGTCCTCAACGGCATCCCGGTCGAGATCAGGCCGGCCTGAGCCCGGCGATCATCTGCCGCAGCACCTCCAGGCACTCCCGCCGGGCGGCCTCCGGATCGCCGGCGGCGGCGATGTAGCGGGTGGCCTCGTCCAGCGCCCCCATCAGCATCGGCGCCAGCGCGGCCGGCGGCTCCGGGGTGACCGTGCGCAGGGCCGTCTCGATCAGGCCCAGGCCGTATCGCGCGCTCAACTCCCGCCAGGCCGCCGCCCCCAGCACGGTCGGCGCCTCGTGCAGGATCCGCCGCACGTCCGGCCGCGCGCAGACCACCATGAACTCGTGTGCTCCGGCCAGCATCCGGCCGGCCCCCTGATCCTCCTCATCGGCGCCGTCCAGGCGTGCGGTGACCTGCTCCACCACCTCCGCCTCGACCGCCTCGGCCACCGCCGCGAACAGGTCCTCCTTGTTGCGGAACTGGTGGTAGAGCGCACCCCTGGTGAGCCCGGCGGTGCGCACGATCTGTTCGGTGCCGACCTCGGCATACCCGTGGTCGGCGAACAGTTGCCGAGCCACGGCGACCAGCCGCTCCCGGGTAGCGGCGGACCGCAGATCGTGCTTGGTGACGTGGGCCACACATCCCCCTCTATGAATTGCATACAGCCTGTATGTAATTTACCGGCATGGAAACCGCAGTACTTCCCGACGGCGAACTCCACTACCGCGAGGCCGGCGCCGGGCGGCCCCTGGTCTTTCTGCACGGACTGCTCCAGGATGGCCGCCTCTGGCAGCCGATGATCGACCGCCTCGGCGGCCGGTTCCACTGCGTCGTGCCCGACCTGCCGCTGGGCGCCCACCGCACCGCCCTGCGCCCCGGCGCCGACCTGAGCATCAAGGGCGTCGCGAAGCTGGTCGCCGACTTCCTGGAGACACTCGGCCTGCACGACGTGACACTGGTCGGCAACGACACCGGCGGCGCCATCGCCCAGTTGGTGGCCGCCCACCACCCCGAGCGTCTCGGGCAGTTGGTGCTGACCAGCTGTGAGGCTTTCGACAACGTCCCGCCACCGGTGTTCCGGGCACTGGCCCCGGCCGCCCGGATGGGTCTGCTGCCCGCACTGCTCAGCCCGATGCGGTGGCGTCCGTTCCACGCGCTGCCCAGCGGATTCGGCTGGCTGACCCGGGGCCCGATCCCCCACGAACTCACCGCGAGCTGGGTGGCCGCCTACTTCGCCGACCCGGCGGTCCGGCGCGACACCGCCGCCTTCGTGACGTCCCTGGGCCACCGCCGGCTACTGCTCGACATCACCGGCGAACTGGCCGCCTTCACCAGACCCACCCTCGTGCTCTGGGCCGCCGACGACAGGCTCTTCCCGGTGGCGCACGCCGGCCGTCTGGGCCGTCTGTTCCCGAACGCCCAGGTCACCATCGTCCCGGACAGCCGAACCTGGCTGATGATCGACCAACCGGACCGGACCGCCACCCTGCTGGCCGAGTTCGCCCACCGCGGGCCTCGTCAACCCGCACCACACCGGCCTTGAGGCCCACCGGGCGGAAACGGGAGGCCGACGCCGTCGAAATCGAACAGCACGTACCCGGCTCAGGCCACCGCCCGCGCCACGTGCGGCCGAACCCGCACCTCGCCCCCACTCGCCGGACATCGATAAACTCCGGCATCCGGCCGATGGGGAGATCGACTTGAGACGTACGCTGCTCCTGCTGCTCGCCCTCACCCTCAGCGGCGGCTGGCTGATCGCCGGGGCCGGCTCGGGACTGGACCGGGAGCACGTGGTGTCCGCCGGTGTCCCGCTCGATGTGGTGCGGCCGCGGGCGGACGGCCCCCGGCCCGGTGTGGTGGTAGCGCACGGCTTCTCCGGATCGGCGAGGATGATGGCGCCGTTCGGGGACTCGCTCGCCGCCCGCGGTTACGTGGTCGCCCTGCTCGACTTCGCCGGCCACGGCGCGAACACCGAGCCCCTGCCGGACGAGGCGGCCGGCACCGACGAGTCCACGCGCGCCCTGGAGCGAGACCTGGACGCCGCGGTGGCCCATCTGCGCTCCCTCCCGGACGTGGACCCGTCCCGGATCGGCCTGGTCGGGCACTCGATGGGCGCCGGCGCCGTCACCCGGTACGCCGCCGCCCACCCGGACATCACCGCCACCGTGGCGATCTCCCTGCCCGGCTCGTCCGCCGCCTCCCCGCAACGGCCCGCGCGCCTGCTCACCATGGCCGGGGCCCTGGAGTTCCCCGGTTTCCGGGAGGTCGCGACCAGCGTCGCCGCCCAGCGCGACGACCGCGAGGCCCGGCTGGTCGCCGGGGTCGAGCACATCACCATCCTGTACGCACCGGAAACCCACCGCGCCACGGTGTCCTGGCTGGACGAGGCGTTCGGCGGGCAGCCCGCCGGCGGCACGGTCCCGTTCCCCGGCCGTCGCCTGCTCGGCTCGGCGCTGCTGGTGCTAGCCGTCCTGCTCGGCTTCCACCCCCTGGTGGCCGCGCTGTCCGGATCGCCGGCGTCCAGATCCGTACGACCCGGCTCGGCACCGTCCAACTCGGCACCGCCCGGATCGACACCGCCCGGATCGGCACGGGCTGAACCGGCGGCCGCGCCGACTCGGGCCGGGTCGACGGGCCGTCCGCTGTTCGCCGGGTGGAGGTGGGCGGCCGCGATCCGGGTCGCGCTGATCGCCGGGGTCGCGGCAGGAGTGGGCGCGGTGGTCGCACGGTTCCTGCCGACCACCCGGATGCCGCTGGCCATCGCCGGATACGTGACCGCCTACGCCGCCGTCACCGGAGCACTACTGCTGGCGTATGCGAGATGGCGGCCCACCCCGCGCGAGACCGGCACCGCACCGCCCGGTCGGTGGTGGCTTCTGGCGGTCGTTCCGTATTCGGTTCTGGGCATCGGCGTACCGGTGCATCTCGGGTTGACCCATGCCCTTCTCGCCGGGAGCCGATGGTGGCTGCTGGTGGTCGTCTGGGCCGCGTTCGCCCTACTCGCCTACGGGGCCGAGAGAATCTCCGGCGGCGCGCCGTCGAGTCTGCTGGCGGTCGCCGGCTCCTTCACCGTCGTGCTCGCCGCGGCGGCGGTCGCCGGATTGACCCACGGGTTCGTGACTCTGGTGCTGGTGCCGTTGACGGGGCTGCTGCTCTGGCAGGTGTGGTGGAGCGCGATCCTGAACCGCTTCGCCGCGCCGGCCTGGCTGATCGCCGTGACCGGGTCGGTCGTGGTGACCTGGCCGTTGCTGGTCACACTGCCTTTGACCGGTGGGTGAGGATCACCCAGGTCTCCCCGACGGCCAGGACGACGCCGGCGACGGCGAACCACAGGCGCCCGTCGATCGCGGCGGCAACAGTGAGGAACACCGTCAGCACCAGGCCGATGATCCGCAGTCGCTGCTGGACACGTCGCACGTTCACACTCATCGTTCGGTTCCTCTCGCTGTCGATCTGACACCGAGAATCCTGCCGATCCGCGGGTGGCCGCCGCTTCTGCCGAAAGCGGGAAGCGGCATGCGACTTTCGTTGACCCCTGGTACCACACACACGTCATACCGTGGTCCGATGCCACAGTGGACATCGGGGAGGCAGACTCGGAGCGCATTCGCCCCTTGGAAGGAAGACATGCGCAGAACACGACCCGTCCTCGCGGCCGCACTACTGGCCGCGGTCGCCTCTCTCACGCTGGCGAGCCCGGCCCGTGCCGCGATCCCCACCGGTGAGTATGTCGCTCTCGGCGACTCCTACGCCTCAGGTGTCGGCGCCGCTCCGTATGACGCGGCATCCGGCGCCTGCAAGCGCAGCCCGGACAGCTACCCACGGTCGCTGGCGAGGGTGTTCCCCAAGCTCACACTCAAGGACATGACCTGCAGCGGCGCCACCGTCGCCGACGTCCGGAGCAAGCAGCTCGGCCCGCTCAGTGCCAAGACCGCCCTGGTGACGATCACGGTGGGTGGCAACGACGCCGACTTCACCGGCACCGCCACCGCCTGCCTGACCGGCACCGACGACGACTGCGTGGAGGCCGCGTTCGGCAGTGCCTGGTCGTCCCGGCTGGTGGTCCCGAGCCGGCTGCAGGAGCTGTATACCGAGGTGCGCAAGCGGGCGCCGAACGCGAAGGTGGTCGTGACGGGCTACCCGCGGCTCATCGACGTGGGCACCGGCAGTTGTGGCGCGATCACCCCGAACGCGAAGAAGCGCGAGTGGATCAACTACGCGGCGGAGCAGGCCACCGAGGGTGCCAGTGGCGCGGCGGCCAAGGCCGGGGTGACCTTCATCGACATCCGGCCCGGGTTCAAGGGGCACGAGGCGTGCTCGGCGAAGCCATGGATCAACGGGGTCGATCCAGCCCGGTTCAGCGAGATCTTCCACCCGGACCGGACCGGCCACGGCGTCTACACCTACTTGCTGGGCTCGCTGATCTGAGTCCCGGCCGGTGAGGCCGGTCACCGGACGATCCGGAGCGTCGCCCGCCTCGCATGAGGGCCGAATCTGCCCGGCGGACGCCGGACCGCCCGGGACCACCCGGTGAGGCGCCCACCTCGCGTGAGGGCCGAATCTGCCCGGCGGGCGCCGGACGGCCCGGTGAGGCGCCCACCTCGCGTGACAACCGCATCCGCCCGGCGGACGCCGGACCGCCCGGGACCACCCGGTGAGCCGCCCGACTCGCGTGACAACCGCATCCGCCCGGCGGACGCCGGACGACCCGGTGAGCCGCATCGGTCGCGCGGACGAGGCAGGGCGTGCCGGTGCGGTTGTGGAAGGTGATCGGCGTACCGGATAGGGGTGGTGTCCTGCTTCTTGAACAGCGGGGCACCACCCGCCCGGCGGCTACAGGCGGGCCGCTTCCGCCGCGATCGTGGTGTCGTCGCCGTGGCCGGTGTGGACCACGGTCTCGCCGGGCAGCGCGAGCAGCTTCGCCCGGATGGATTCGACGATCAGGTCCGCGTCCGAGTACGACCGGCCGGTCGCGCCCGGACCACCGTTGAACAGCGTGTCACCGGTGAAGACACAACCCAGATCGGGGGCGTGGAGGCAGACCGCACCGGGCGCGTGACCGGGGGTGTGCAGCACCTCAAGCGTCGAACCGGCCACCTCGATCCGGGCGCCGTCGGCGAGATCGATGTTCCACCACACGTCCGAGCCGTGCGTCAGCTCCCACAGCGGCCACTCGGCCGGGTGCAGCAGGATCGGCGCACCGGTGCGTTCGCGCAGCTCCGGCGCCACCCGCACGTGATCGTCGTGGGAGTGGGTGCAGACGATCGCGACGAGACGGCGGTCACCCACCACCTTGAGGATCGCGTCCACGTCGTGCGGAGCGTCGATCACCACACACTCCTCGTCGTCACCGACGACCCAGATGTTGTTGTCGACGTCGAAAGTCTGGCCGTCCAGGCTGAAGGTGCCCGCTACGACACCGTGATCCACACGAAGCATCCCTGGATTGTCCCACCACGCTCAGTCCTCGTCGGTCTCGACGGTGATCTCCAGCTGCGGGACGCCGTCGACGCAGTCGTTCAGATCGACCTTCACCCGGTGATGTTCGTCGCGGACATCGCGGAACTCGCCCTCGTCGTCGTCCTGCTCGTGCAGCGTGAAGCCCTGCGCGGGCGACATCGAGAGGATGCGCCGGCAGTCGGCCACCACCGTGCCGCCAGGCGTCCGGAATGAGTGGGTATCAGCCACTCCCCCTGACGCGGACGGTGTGGCGGACGGCATGCTGGGCGCGGGTGTGACCGGTTTCTCCTCGGTCTGCAGCGCCCGCACCACGTCGGCCTCGCTGAGCGGTTCGGTCTCCTGCGCGAACAGGCCCGAACCGACCAGACCGATTCCGACCACGCCGACCATGACGGCCAGCGCGGCCGCCACGGCCCAGCCGAAGACGATCACCAGGGGTAGCCGGCCCAGCCGGTCGATGAGGCGCACCCGGCAACTATCCGCCCACGAACGCTAAGCCGGGCACCGGACATCGCTAAGACGAGGTTAAGAGCAGCCGTTCTTTCATAACCTGCGGCTACCGTGCAGGCGTGGCGAGACTCCTGCTCATCGAGGACGACCCGGCGATCCGGACCACCCTGCTGCGCACCCTGCGGGAGCGCGGGCACGCGGTGGCGGCGTCGGCTACCGCCATGGAGGGGCTGCAGACCGCCCTGGCCGAGCGGCCCGACCTGATCGTGCTCGACCTCGGGCTGCCCGACCTGGACGGGCGCGAACTGCTGCGGATGCTGCGGGCGGTCAGCGCCATCCCGGTGATCGTGGCGACGGCGCGTGACGAGGAGACCGAGATGGTACGGCTGCTCGACGCCGGAGCCGACGACTACGTGGTGAAACCGTTCACCGCCGCGCAGCTCGACGCCCGGATCCGGGCGGTGCTGCGGCGCGGCGGATCGGCCGAACCGTCCCCGGTTCTGGAGGTCGGCGGGCTGCGCATCGACCAGGCGGCCCGCTCGGTCAGCCTGGACGGGACCACCGTCGAGCTGACTCCGCGCGAGTTCGACCTGCTGCACCATCTGGCGCTGCGGGCCGGGCAGGTGGTCACCAAGCGTGAGCTGCTCAGCGAGGTGTGGCAGGTGCCGTACGGCGGCGCCGACAAGACCGTCGACGTGCACCTGTCCTGGCTGCGCCGCAAACTCGGCGAAACCGCCCTGGAACCCCGCTATCTGCACACCGTCCGCGGGGTCGGCGTGCGCCTGAGCGAGCCGTCGTGAGGGCCCGGCTGACCCTGCTGGTGGCGGCCACCTCGGTGCTGCTCCTGCTGGCCTTCCTGGTGCCGCTGTCGGTGCTGGTCCGGCAGGTGGCCCAGGACCGGGCGCTGGGCCGGGCCGGCGCGGTGATCCAGTCGATCGTGCCGCTGGCCGGGGCCGGTGACATGCAGGGTCTGCGGTTGACCGCTTCGGCCCAGGCGGTTCCGGTCAGCGTCTTCCTGCCGGACGGCACCGTGGTCGGCGAGCCGTCCGAGCGGACTCCCGGCGTACGGCTGGCCGGCTCCCGCAACGAGGCGCTGACGGTGGCGGTCGGGGACGGCCGTGAGCTGGTGGTTCCGGTGGTCGGCGCGGCCGGGACCACGGTGATCCGCGCCTTCGTCCCGCCCGCGGAGCTGACCCGCGGCGTGGCCCGCGCACAGGGTCTGCTGGCCGGGCTCGGTCTGGTCCTGGTGCTGCTCGGCCTGCTGGTCGCGGACCGGCTGGCCCGTGCCATCACCGCCCCGATCAGCCAGCTCTCGGACGTCTCGCACCGGCTGGCCTCGGCCGAACTCGACGCCCGCGCCGAACCGGCCGGCCCGCCCGAACTGCGCGAGGTCGCCGGCGCCCTGAACCATCTCGCCACCCGCATCCAGGACCTGCTCGCCACCGAACGGGAACGGGTCGCCGACCTGTCGCACCGCCTGCGCACCCCGCTCACCGCGCTGCGCCTGGAAGCCGAGTCACTCCGTGATCCGGACGAGTCGGCGCGGGTCGCGGCCGCCGCCGACCAGGTGGCCCGGGCGGTCACCGCGGTGATCCAGCAGACCCGGCAGGCCACCGTGACCAAGACCACGGTGAGCTGTGACGCGACGGCGGTGGTGGCCGACCGGGTGGCGTTCTGGGCGGTGCTCGCCGAGGACACCGGCCGGGCCGTCCAGCAGGACCTTCCGTCCACCCCGCTGCCGGTGGCGGTCGCCGCCGACGATCTGGCCGCCGCCCTGGACGCGCTGCTCGGCAACGTGTTCGCGCACACCCCCGACGGCACCCCGTTCTCGGTCACGCTCGCCGCCGGCCCCTCCGGCGGCGCCGATCTCACCGTCGCCGACTCCGGCCCCGGGCTGCCCGCCGAGGCCGCCCGGCGAGGCGCTTCCGGCGGCGGCTCCACCGGCCTCGGCCTGGACATCGCCCGGCGGGCCGCCGCATCCTTCGAGACGTCGTCCCCCGGCTCCGGCGGTGCGGTCATCCGGCTTCACTTCCTTGCCGGTACGGGGTAAGCAGAACGGCCCCGTGAGAGCGTCCCATTCATGACGAGGGATCTAAGCGGGGAGTGTCAGTGCACGAAGGATTCGAGGAGTATGTGCGAGCCCGAGGGGACTCGCTGCGCCGGCTGGCCTATCTGATCTGCGGCGACCGGCACCTCGGCGAGGACCTTCTGCAGGAGGTGCTGGTCAAGGCGTACCGGCGCTGGCCGAGGATCGAGGCCGAGCAGCCCGACGGATACATCAGGACGGCACTGGTGCGCACACACGTGTCCTGGCTGCGCCGCCGGTCCAGTGGGGAGCGGCCCGGCACGGTGCCGGACGGGGCGGTTCCCGGCGACTTCACCGAGGGGCAGGCGCTGCGTGACGAGATCTGGTCACGGCTGGGTGGGCTGACCCGGACCCAGCGGGCGGTGATGGTGCTGCGGTTCTACGAGGATCTCGATGATCACAGCATCGCCGAGATCCTGCGATGTTCCCCGAGCACGGTGCGTGTCCACGCCGCCCGTGCCCTGGCCCGGTTGCGGGCCGGCCTGCAGACCGCCACCAGTGAGGGAGCCAAGCCATGAACCTCGAGGACGACCTGCGGGTCACCCTGCTCGACCGGGCCGCCGCCCCGTTGCCGCCGGCCGATCTGCTCGCCGGGGTGGACACGGGAGTGCGACAGGCTCGACGCCGCCGGATGTCGGCAGTCGCCGCCGGGGCGGTGCTGGTGGTGGCCGCCTCGCTGACGGCGCCGTTGATCGGGCGCGGTTCCGGGCGGCCGGCGCCACTGACCGGCGAGTCCGCGGCGCCGGCCGACGCCGTCTGGGGCGGGCCGTGGCAGGCGGCGCCGACGTTCGCGCTGCGACCAGGCTGGCTGCCCGACGGTTCCGGTCCGGCCGAGATCTTCCGGATGGGACCGAACCGGCTGGCCCAATGGGACCGCGACGGCCTTCTGCTGTCCGCCGAGGTGGGCCCGGTCGAACCGGCCGGTGAGGTCGAGGCGGAGCGGGAGCGCTCCGCGGCCGTCGACGGGCGGCCGGCGACCGTGTCGTTGTCCGACACCTATGACGGCGCGGAGACCGGTGACCGGTACGTCGGGGTCCGCTGGCGGCTTGCCGACGGGGACTGGGCTCAGGTCGTCAGCCTCGGGTCACTCACTGAGAGTGAGGTGCTGAGGTTCGCGGAGTCGCTGGGTGACGCGGAGGGCGTGCTGACGAGCGGGCCGGCCGACTTCACGGTGGCCGAGTCACCACCGGGCCTGGTGCCACAGTTCGAGGGGACCGGGACGCTCTGTCTCGCGACGCCGCGGCAGGCGGAGCAGCACCGGGAACCGCACGGGATGTGTGTGAACGTGCTGGATGAGCCGCACACACCACAGCCTGAGGAGGAGAAGCTGGTCGCCGGTGGGCGAGACTGGTACCGGTTCGAGGACGCCTCCAATGTGAACGCCGATCTCGGTGACGGCCGCTCACTGTCGGTGTCCTGGGATCCCGAGGTGGTCACGCTGAGCACGCCGGACATCGTCCGGTTCATCGCGGGGATCGCCGTCCGGCGGTGATCCCCGGCAGCCCGACGACATCGGTCTGTCCGGCGCCGGGGCCTCAGTTCGTGTGCCGTTTTGCGGCTCGATTCGAGCCGCAAAACGGCACACGAACTGAGCTCGACCACAGAAGGCCTCCAGCCGGCACGGCGGCCTGGCCGGCACCGGGGATCCGGTCCGGCCAGGGAAGGCTGGTTGCTGTCGCGATCAGTCGTCGTCCCGGTCGTCCCGGTCGTCGCGGTCGTCGCGGTCGTCCCGGTCGTCCCGGTCGTCCCGGTCATCGCGGTCATCGCGGTCATCGCGGTCATCGCGGTCGATGTCGTGGTCGGTGATCTTGCCGGTGGTGGCGTCGACGTCGATGTCGTGGTCGACACCCTTCACGATCACGTCGACCTCCCAGATCAGGCGGCCGTGCTCGCGGTCGCGCTCGATCGACTCGACTCGGCCGCCGCCGGCCGCACGAAGGGCAATCTTCTTCGCCTCCTCCGCGCTGATCTCGGGGGTGGCCTGCTTGCTCGGCACGGTGGTGCCCGGGGAACCGGTGGACGGAGCGGTGGATGACGGGGCGGCGCTCGACGAAGCATCCGGCGAGGTGGTGGACGAACCGGGCGAGTCGCCGCGGTAGCGGTCGTCGTCGGAGAAGCCGTTGTCGGCGAAGTCGTCGGAGAGGCCGGTGCCGGTCGTGGCCGCGACCGGAGCCGTGAGCGCGGCGCGGGGGCGGGTGTCGTCGGAGCCGTCCGCCATCGCCGTACCGGCGAAGCCCAGGACCGCCAGCGCGCCCGCCGCCAGCATGACCGTTCCGGTGACCTTGTTGAGCTTCATGTCGTTTCCCTTGTTCGTGGTGCCGTTCTGACGGGAACCACTTTCTCGGGAAGATCACTATGGCCACGCTGTGCGAACGTTAAGCCCCGGATAAGGCCGGTGGGGACTCCGTCGACGTGCGCCGGCCGTGCCCGCCAGAGGTCGAGGTGGTGCGGCCGGCCGGGATCCGACAGATGTGCCGCCGTGTGGAGAGAGCGCGATGAGACGTTGTGTGCCGCTGTCGGTGGTTCTGCTGCTGGCGGCCTGTGCCCGGCCGGGGCTCATCGCCGAGCCGGAGACCGGACGGCGGTCCGCCCCGCCCGCGCCGGAAGTCTCCAGCGTTGCCCCGCCGACGCCCCGTTGTGTGCGCGGGATTCAGCTCACGGTCGGTGAACCCAGCGCGGCCATGGGACTTCGGGCCACCACGATCACGGTGCACAACTGTGGGACGGAGGCGTACGCGGTCGATGGTTATCCGGTCCTTGAACTTCTCGACAAGAACCAGGAGCAGCTCGCGGTACGCGTCGATCACGGCATCACCGAGGTCGAGCAATGGAACGTGCCGGCCCGGCCGGTCACCGTCGAACCTGGCGAGTCGGCGCACGCTCTGCTGCTGTGGCGCAATCTGACCACCGACAAGGCGGAGACCGCTGAATACCTGAGAGTCGCCACCGCGGATGGGAGGCCCCGGCATCTGCTGGCGCTGTACGTCGACCTCGGCAGCACCGGCCGGGTCGCGCTGAGCCCGTGGGTCGCGGCCGACCAGCAAGCCGGCCAGCAAGGAGACGACCGTTACAAAGTCGGCAGATAGAGGGTGGCGGGAAGAGGGTGGGCGGCGGCGAGCGCGGGATGAGGGCGGGCGGCGGGGTTCCGGGTGGCGGTGGCAGGATAGCCGAGTGACTACTCCCGTCGAGCCCTGGCAGCGTCCCGCACACCAGCCCACCGGGCGGAAGGCGTCGGTGATGCTGGTCGTCTTCACCGACGGGGCGGTGCTGACCGATCTCGATCTGGCCGGTGTGGTGCCTGCCTCGGCTCCGGTGGACGCGCTCGACGTGCGGGTGCACAGCTACGCGGAGAACCCGGAGTGGATCGACGGCTGGCGGACCGGGCCGCTGCGCAATCTGGCCGCCCGGGAACTGCCCGATCCGGCGGCGCTCGACGCGGCCACGTTCTGCTACACGATCCAGGTGTCGGTCACCGATCCGGCCGATCTGACACATCTGCAGCTGGCGTGGGCGGTCGCGGCGGCGGTGTGCCGGGCCGGGGCGATCGCGGTGCTCGACGCGTTCGCCCACGACTGGTCGCCGGCCTCAGTGGTGGCCGGGCTGGATCCGCACCGGCCGTTCACGGTGATCCGGGAGGTCAGTGTGGTGGCCGAGGCGGAGGTGGCGGCGGGGTTCGGGCATCCGGTGCACACTCGGGGCATGACGAAGTTCGGCCGTCCGGATCTGATCACCGGGATCCCGGGCGAGCGGATCGGCGAGGCGGCGACTGTCCTGAACCAGCTGGCCGCCATGCTCGCCGACGGGCACGTGCTCGCGCCCGGTCAGCAGATCCGCATCGACGGGGAACGGACGCTGACGGTCGTCCCTTATGTCCCGGATGACCGGATCCCGGACGTCTCCCTGATCGACGACGGCCTGCTACTCACCGAGGCCTGACCACCACTCGGCTCACCCCAGCAGCCCAGCGCGGCGCGTGGCGCGGCGCGTGGCGCGGCGCG
>NZ_JBNZCE010000047.1:0-36628 GCF_050589265.1 Actinoplanes sp. G11-F43 | reverse complement strand
ACGATTACAACCATCACAGACCCCACACCGCCATCGGCGGTGTCTCACCGATCACCCGGTTGGACAACCTCTCCGAACATCACAACTAGCGGCCCACCAGCTCCACCTCGTAGCCCCACGCGTCCTCCAGGTAGGCCGCGTAGGACTCCGGGCCGCCGGCGTGCGGGTAGCGGCCGGCGAACATCGGCGACCAGCCGTGCTCCGGGGCGGCCGTGTGCAGCCGGTCCACCTCGGCGGGCGGGCCGGCGGTGAAGGCCAGGTGGTTGAGGCCGGGGGCGAGCCGGTCGTGGCGTGGGCCGGAGAGCGCCGGGGACTGCTCCAGCACCACGTAGGTCCCGTCCCGCCGCCACGAGCGCCCGCCCGGCCAGTCCTGGAACGGTGTCCAGCCCAGCTCGGTGAAGAGCCAGCCCCACGGCCGGATCGCGCCGGCCAGATCGGGCACCCACAGCTCGACGTGATGCAGGCCGCCGGTCACCGGGCTCCGCCGGGGACCCACTTCACGTCGCCGTCCGGGTTCGCCACCCGGGACAGGATGAAGAGCAGGTCGGAGAGCCGGTTCAGGTATTTCAGCGGGAGCACGCTGGTCCGGTCCGGCTCCCGTTCGTAGAGCGCCCAGGCGGTCCGCTCGGCCCGCCGCGCGACGGTCCGGGCCACGTGCAGCAGCGCCGCGCCGGGGGTGCCGCCGGGCAGGATGAAGCTGTCCAGCGCGGTGAGCCGCTCGTTGTACTCGTCACACCATTTCTCCAGCCGGGTCACGTACTCCTCGGTGACGCGCAGCGGCGGGTACGGCGGATCCTCGGCCAGCGGGTTGCCCAGATCGGCCCCGAGGTCGAAGAGGTCGTTCTGGATGGTGGACAGCACCGCTCGTACGTCATCGGGAAGTCCGCCCATCGCCAGCGCCACACCGAGAGCCGCGTTGCACTCGTCGGCGTCGGCGTACGCCGCGATCCGGGGTGCGGTCTTCGGCGCGACCTCGTTGTTGACCAGCCTCGTCTCGCCGGCGTCGCCGGTGCGGGTGTAGATGCGGGTGAGATGCACAGCCATGGGGGACACCCTACGAGGCGGCGGTGGGCTCCGGCCCATACCATGGCCCGCGTGGATGTGATCAGGGTTAAGGGCGGGGCACGGCTCGCCGGGGACGTCATGGTGGGCGGCGCGAAGAACTCGGCGCTCAAGCTGATGGCGGTCGCGCTGCTGGCCGAGGGCCGCAGTGTGGTGTCGAACGTCCCCCGGATCACCGACATAGCGATCATGGCGGAGGTGCTGCGGCGGCTCGGCTGTGACGTCACGCTGGACGGCACCGAGGCGATCATCGACGTGCCCGCCGAGCCGGGCAGCGAGGCCGACTACGACCTGGTGCGCCGGCTGCGCGCGTCGATCTGCGTGCTGGGCCCGCTGCTGGCCCGCCGCGGCTATGTCCGGGTGGCGCTGCCCGGTGGCGACATGATCGGCTCCCGGGGACTGGACATGCACGTCGCCGGCCTGGCCCGGATGGGTGCGGACATCTCCGGTGAGCACGGGTTCGTGATCGCGTCGGCGCCGCGCGGCCTGCGCGGGGCGAAGATCTGGCTGGACTTCCCGAGCGTCGGCGCCACCGAGAACATCCTGATGGCCGCGGTGCTGGCCAAGGGCGTCACCGAGATCGACAACGCGGCCCGGGAGCCGGAGATCGTCGACATCTGCGAGATGCTCAACGCGATGGGCGCCAGGATCACCGGCGCCGGTACTTCCACGCTGGTCATCGAGGGTGTCGAGGGCCCGCTCAAGCCGGTGCGCCACACCACCGTCGGCGACCGGATCGTCGGCGGCACGTGGGCGTACGCGTCGGTGATGACCCGTGGCGACGTGACCGTGCACGGGGTGCGGCCGGAGTTCCTGGACGTGGCGCTGGACAAGCTGGTGACCGCGGGCGCGACGGTCGAGCCGGGGGACAATCAGTTCCGGGTGCGGATCGCCGACCGGCCGCGCGGCGTCGACATCGTCACCCTGCCCTATCCCGGGTTCGCGACCGACCTGCTGCCGATGGCGCTGGGCCTGGCCGCGGTGGCCGAGGGCTCCTCGCTGATCACCGAGAACATCTTCGACGGCCGGTTCATGTTCGTGAACGAGATGGTCCGGCTGGGCGCCGACATCCGCACCGACGGCCACCACGCCGCGGTGAACGGGCGGGACCGGCTCTCCGGTGCCCCGGTGCGCGCCACCGACATCCGGGCCGGCGCCGGTCTGGTGATCGCCGGGCTCTGCGCCGACGGGGTGACCGAGGTGGGCGAGGTGCACCACATCGACCGGGGCTACCCGGACTTCGTCTCCGACCTGGCCAAGCTGGGTGTCGAGGTGGAGCGCACCGACGTCCCGGAGCCGACGTTCGACTTCTGACCACCTCGTGTGGCTGTCTCCGGCGCGGATCGCGCCGGAAGTGACCAGCGTCAGAGGGTCGCCACCAGGCGTCGCGCCTCCTCAACCTGCTCGGCGAAGACCAGCACGCTGATCCGGCCGTCGTGCCGGGTCGCCGTGGTGGCGCGGATGCCCGCATCGGAGAGGAACCGCCGGATCTCGTCGGCCACCTCGGGCTCGCCGGTGACGGCCGCCGGGCGGAGCAGGCCGTAGTCGTCCCACTCGCCGAAGATCGCCAGACCGTCCGGCGCGGTGTCGTCACGGGACCCGAACGAGCCGGGAGAGACGGGCTGCAGGCCCATCCGCCAGAAGACGGCGCCGAGGAATCCGACCAGACCGACGGCGATCAGTGGTCCGATGAGGTACCAGCCGTCGCTCGTGGCCATGGGCACAGTCTGGCACCGGGCAGCGCTGTTTTCTGATGATTCGCCCCGATCTCCTGACGTGCTGAACCTGCGTTAAGTAACGCCGTTAAACTGGCGGCCCAGCTGATTGAGGAGTGGCGCATGACAGGTCGTCTCGCGGTCATCGGATCCGGTTTGATGGGCTCCGGCATCGCCCAGGTCTCGGCACAGGCCGGGTGGCAGGTCACCATGCGGGACGTCGACGACGCCTCACTCGACCGCGGCATGACCGCGATCCGGGACTCGCTGAGCCGGTTCGCCGCCAAGGGCCGGATCAGCGAGGAGGACGTGGCCGCCACCCTCGCCCGGATCACCCCGACCACCGACCTGGACGCGGCCGCCGAGGCCGACGTGGTGGTCGAGGCGATCTACGAGAAGGTGGAGGCCAAGCACGAGGTCTTCAAGGCCCTCGACAAGATCTGCAAGGCCGGCGCGATCCTCGGCACCAACACCTCGGCCATCCCGATCACCCAGATCGCCACCGTCACCGAGCGGCCCGAGTCGGTCGTCGGCATCCACTTCTTCTCGCCGGTGCCGATGATGAAACTGGTCGAGCTGGTCCGCGGCTACCAGACCTCGGACGAGACGCTGGCCGCCGCCCGGGAGTACGCGGAGGGTGTCGGCAAGACCTGCGTCGAGGTCAAGCGGGACGTCGCCGGGTTCGTCTCCAACCGGCTGTTCTCCGCGATCCTGGTCGAGGCCATCCAGCTGGTCGAGTCCGGGGTGGTCTCGGCGGCCGACCTGGACACCGTGATGAAACTCGGGTTCGGCCACGCCATGGGCCCGCTCGCCACCGTCGACCTGACCGGGCTGGACGTGATGCTCAACGCGGCCGGCAACATCTACCGGGACACCGCCGACGAGAAGTTCTTCCCGCCGGAGCTGCTCCAGCGCATGGTCCAGGCCGGCGACCTGGGACGTAAGACCGGCAAGGGCTTCTACACGTACTGACCGCGCTCACCGCATCAGCCCGGCGGCCGCCTCGCCGGCCGTGACCGCCGCCGGCCTCGCGCGGATTCCCACGAGAGGCCGGGTAAACCCCGTACCGCTATCGGGTCGTCGCGAAGGACAGTGAGAGCAGGGTCGCCGCGACCATTCCGCCCAGCAGGGTGAGACCGATCCCGCCGATCTCCAGGCGGGCCCGCAGCCGGCTGTGGGTGAGATGGGCGGCGACCGGGACCCCGGCGGACGGCGCCACCGCGAAGGTCAGCCAGCCCAGGCCGCGGATGATCGGCCCGCCCCACTCGGCGGAGTCACCGAAGGTGACCAGACCGGCCGCTACCAGACTGGTCAGGGCGGCCCCGGCCGCACCGGCGAACGGCAGCAGCAGGAGCGCCCAGCGGGGCAGCAGCCCGTGCCCGGCCGGCCGGATCGTGACGTCGATCCGGTCGGCGGCCCGGGACAGCAGCACCCGCGGCGACTGCCGGCCGGGCGCGACCACGTCCTCGCCGGGCTCCGGACGGCGTTGCAGGGCGACCCGCGGCATGGCCTCCACCGAAGCCGGTTCGGGCACCTCGCCGAGCGCCCGGACGCGCAGGCCACGGGCCCGGCGCAACTGATCCCAGAGCCGGGACGCCTCCCGGTCCACGTCGAGGACCTGCGCCGCGGCGGCCCCGGCCCAGCGGTCGGCGGCCAGCGCGTCGCTCTCCGCCCGGGCCAGCTCCCCGGCGGCGCGGGCGGCGCTGTCCTGATAGGCCAGCTCGGCGTCGTCGAGGGCGGCATCGCGCCGGCGGGTGACATCGGCGAGCGCGCTCACCATCAACTGGTAGTCACGGCCGAGCGGCTGGCGATCACGCATGGTCACTGTTCACCTCGTACGGGATGATGACCTCCGGCGTGTGATGCACCGAACGGTCGAAGAACAGGGCCCGGCGCGGGCGCGGCTTCCACACCGGCCCGCCGGGCCGGGGATAGAGCGGGGCCAGCTGCGATCCGTGCACGTCCAGGGCCACCCAGGCGCCGATCGGCTGCAGATCCCCGGCCAGATCGTCCCGGAGCCGGGTGACCGACCGCCACCAGCCGAGCACGTGCACCCGGCGCTCCGGCCCGCCGGTGAGCAGCGCCCGCAACGCCGGGCGCAGCCGCGGATTGACCAGGTCGAGTCCGTAACCGATCAGATAGCGGGGAACCTCCGACCTGGCCGGCTCGAAGTGCACGTCCGAGGCGTCGTACCAGTCGGCGGCCGGCAACTCGGCGACCAGACGGGCCGCCGCCCGCTCCGCGGACGCCTCCAGGCAGACGATGCTGAAGTGCGCCGGCCCCTGCGCGGCAAGCGACAGGGCGGCCGCCGCCAGCACGTCACAGGCCTCCTCGGTACGCGTCCCGAGCACCGCCAGATTGCGCCCCGCGGACGGCTCCAGCCTCAGCCGGGCGGGCCGCGCCGACACGTCGATCCGCTCGCCCAGGACCGCCCCCGGCTCGCCCCCGCCCGGCGTGCCGGACGGCCGGTACGTCGACGGCAGCCGGGGCACCGCGCTGCCGTCGAACACCCGGGGCTCCGCGCAGCCGCCCGGCCGGGCCCGCCACAACCGGCGCTGAACGGCACCCCAGGCGGTACGGTCCCCGGCATCCGGCAACCGGACGATCCGGTTCGCCCCGGACAGCCCCGACTCGGTGTTCACCACCGCGTGGAAGCGGGGGATCAGCGAGGCGGCCAGGTTGTCGGTGGCCAGCACCCGGCGGGCCTTCGGCAGCGCGATCCGCACGGTGAACCGGGCGATCAGGGCCGGCCGGCCGGTCAGCGCCTGGATCCCGGCGGTCTCCCGGGTGGCCAGCACCAGGTGCAGCCCGTAGGTGTGCCCGTGCCGGGCCAGCTCCTCCAGCAGATCACCGGCCTCGTCGGCGATCGCGTCCCGGCCGTCGAGCAGCATCGGGAACTCGTCGATCACCGTCACGATCCGGGGCCGGACCTCGCCGTCCGCGCGGGCCCGCAACTCCGCACCCAGGTGCCGCAGCACGGCCAGGCCGAACTCGCGGTCCCGGTGCAGGTTGATCCCGGCCAGCCGGACCTGCGGCAGCCAGCTCGGATCACGCGGGCCCGGGACGTACCTGGCGAACGACTCGCCGTCGGTGCCGTCCAGCAGGTAGAGGGCCAGGTCGTCGGGGCCGTACCGGGTGACCAGAGAGCCGATCCAGGTGTAGATCAGGTTGGTGGTCCCGGAACCGGCCGGGCCGCCGATCAGGACGTGCGGGGCGTCGTCACCGAGCGGCAGCTCGACCATGCTGCCGTCGGTGCTGTCGCCGATCGGGGCGAGCAGACCGTACCGGGCCGACTCCGCCCACGGCCGGGCCGGCTCCAGATCGGCGAGCCGGGGTGGCGGTGGCCCCTGGCGCAGGCGGGCGGCGGCCTCCCGGACGAACGCCGCGATCCGTTCCGGAGGCGGTGCCGGGTCCAGGCGTACCTCCAGCCGGTCCAGAGACCCGCAGGACGCGATCCGGTCCCGCACCGTGATCCGCTCGATCGACGGGTGCTCGGCCAGCTCCAGACCCCGGACCAGCAGGTGCACCCCGCGGCCCACCCCGATCCGGACGATCCGGTCCAGCTGCGCCCGCTGCGACCGGGTCATCTCCTCGGCGGTGGCCCGGTCGGCGAGCAGCACCACCACCTGCCAGCCCTCCGGCGCCGGCTCCCGGCAGAGCCGGTCGACCAGCTCGTCGAGCAGCGGCCCGAGCCCGCCCGGCCCGATGAACCGGGTGCCGAGCGGCCCGAACACGGCAAGCGTCTCGCCCAGCCGCTCCGGGTCGTAGACGGTCAGCTCCACCTCGCCCGGCCGGGTGCTGCCCAGCGCCCTCAGCAGCACCCCGGTGATCACCTCGTCGAGGGTGCTCTGCGGCCCGGTCAGGTGCAGGTGGGCCCGGTCGAGCAGCGGGATGAGCGCGGGCAGGGCCTCGGCCTCGTCGAACTCGATGGTCCCGATCCGCAGCAGGCCCGGCCCCCGGCCCGGCTCCGGCTCGCTCGGCGCCCACAGCCGCCACGACGTCCCGGCCGCCCCGGAGGCGCTGACCGAGGCCAGCCCGCGCAGGTGCCCGGTGAGCCGTTCGGTCTCCCCGTGGAAGCGCTGCCGGATGTCCCGGCGGGCGTTCTCCCGGGCGGCGGCGAGCTGGCTGAGGCAGGTGGCGTACGCGTCGCGCACCAGCCGTCGACGGTTCTGCGCCTCGCCACGGGCCGACTCGGCAGCGGCCAGAACCGCGCGGGCGGTGCCACGGGCCTCGGCGAGTTCCTGCCGGATCGTGGCGACCAGCGCGCTGCGGTGGCTACCCACGCGTTACCCCGGCGTCCATGGTCGGGGATATTAGCCACTAAACGACCTTTTATGGGGCTTTAATACTGCGTGTCGGGAGCTGCCGTCCCTCCAGCTCAGTCCACAACCGCTCGGCCACCACCATCGCGGCCTCCCGCAACCACTGCTTCGTGACGTCCTCCGGCACATACCTCCGGAACCAGTCCACCGCCAGCCGAGCCTCCCGGTTCAAGCCATCGAGACGAAGCCTGCGCGAATACGGGTTCAACCCCAGCACACAGCAGAACTGCAGCACGTTGTAGTTCCGCCACTCGTCGGTCGTCCCGAACGGCCCGGCCGGCCGCAGATCCGACACACACTCCCGCAACACCGCCCGCAACGCCCCCGCCCGGGCCCGCGGCTGATCCTCCCGGCCCACCAGCCGCAACCCCACCACCGGCAGATCCGTCAACGGACTCCGGGCCAGCCGGTTCAGATCCCCGAAATCAGTCAGCGCCCGCCGGGTCAACCGCAGGAACTCCGGCTCCCCGATACTGCCCAGCCGCCGCGGCTCCCGCCGCCGCAACAACGCGTCCGCGTTCAGGAACAACGCCGCCCGGTCCGCCCGCAACCCGGCATCCTCGGCCAGCGCCACCCGGTCCATCGACCGGCGCACATGATTGCCCAGCCCGGCCACCGTCGCACCGGTCGCCACCACCACGAACTGCACCACCGTCACCACGTCGTGCCCCGCCAGCGCGATCGTCACCGCAGCCGGAACCCCCAACAGCACCAGCGACAACACCCCACCCGCCAGCGACCGGCGGACATCCGGCCGCAGCCGCTCACCCGACTCGGCCGCGTGCGCCACCGCCATCAGATAGCCCACCGCCAGCAGATCCACACCGATCGCGGCGATCGCCGGAACCGCGCCACCGGACGGGAACAACAACAACGCCAGACCCGCCGTATAGAGCACCGCCATCACCGTCAACGCCACCGGCAACGTCGGCGGCGCCACCTGACGGCGCATCCGCCACAACAACACCAGCGCGCCCACCAGCGGCGCCAGCACCACCAGCCGGCCCACCTGCGGCAGGAACACCACCATCAACAGGAACAGCGCGCCCAGCGCCAGCGCGCCCCGATCAATCGGGCGGCGCTCCACCGGCGTCAACGGCAGCAACGCCACCACCGCACCCGCCCAGCACAACGCCGGCAGACACAACAGGATCTCCGCCGCCGACGACCCGGGCGCCACCGTCCAGGCCGCCACACCCAGGGCGTACGACACCAGAGCGGCAGCCGGCCAGCGAAGCGAAGCGCGCCGTGGATCCCTGCCGATCAGATAACCGGCGAGCCACCACGTGAGGGCGAAGGCGGGTACAGCGATCGCGGACACTCGTAGAGTCAACCAAACAGGTGACGGGTATCGACAGCCGCCGCCCGCTCACGCTTGCGCCGGGCCCGCCGCCGCCCCACCCAGACGGCCGCCCACACCATCACCGCCAGGCCGAACAGCACCAGCACCGGCAACAGGATCGCCAGAATCGACATCAGCACACTGCCGACGTCCTCGGCCGTACTCGCCACCGGCGCCCCGAACCCGGCCGTCGTCGTGTTCACCACCGGCCGGGCCGCCGACTTCACCCCGTGCACCACCAGGGCGATCACCACACCCGCGGCGATCGGCACCCACTGGTTCGACGTGAAGAACGCACCCGGATCGGCCACCGTCACCGTCTCCGACGCCGACCCGGTGCCGAACGCCAGACCACCCGCCGTCGGCCGGACGAACGTCTGCACCACGTCATTGACGTGATCCACCACCGGCACCTTGTCCGCCACCGTCTCGACCGCCAGCAGCAGCGCCAGAATCGTCAACGTCCAGCCGTTCGACAACCAGGCCGAACCGGCCGGCAGATCGATCGCCTCCGTATACCGCGCCAGCAAACCCATCGTCAGCAGGGGGATGTAGGCGTTCAGGCCCGCCGACGCGGCCAGACCGGTACCCGTCAATACTTCCAGCACGAACCCAGCATGGCACCGCCGCGCACGTGCCGCCCGCCGGGCACCCGCCACACTTCAGGTACCGTCGTGCGGTGCGTCTGGTCATCGCGAAGTGCTCCGTGGACTATGTCGGCCGTCTCTCCGCCCACCTGCCCCCGGCGGTGCGGCTCCTGATGGTCAAAGCCGACGGGTCGGTGTCGATCCATGCCGACGACCGTGCCTACAAACCACTCAACTGGATGAGCCCGCCCTGCAAACTGCAGGAAGCGCCGGGCGTCTGGAAAGTGGTCAACAAAGCCGGCGAAGAACTGCGGATCACCCTGGAAGAAGTGTTTCAGGACTATTCCTATGAGCTCGGCGTCGACCCCGGCCTGGTCAAAGACGGCGTCGAAGCACACCTGCAGGAACTGCTCGCCAAACACCCCGAAACGTTCGGCGAGGGCTACACACTGGTCCGCCGCGAATACATGACCGCCATCGGCCCGGTCGACCTGCTCCTGAAAGACCCCGAGGGCAAATCGGTCGCCGTCGAAGTGAAGCGCCGCGGCGAGATCGACGGAGTCGAGCAGCTCACCCGGTACCTCGAACTCATGAACCGGGATCCGCTCCTTGCTCCTGTTCAAGGGGTTTTCGCTGCTCAGGAGATCAAGCCGCAGGCTCGGGTGCTGGCTGTTGATCGGGGGATTCGTTGTCTTGTCGTTGATTACGACAAGCTTCGGGGGATGAAGAAAGACGAGCTTACGCTTTTTTGACCGGTTTCGCTCGGTGGGCGGTTTTGGGGCCGGGGTGCCCACTCCGGGCGGTCAGGCTTGATCCCTCCGTGGGCACCCCGGCCCCAAAACCTTTCCTGGTCGCCGTTTGATTCGCGCCTTTCGGATTTTTATTCTGTACGGGCCAATCACGGTTGACTGGCTACCCCGCGATGTTTGCGGTGGGACCGGTCGTAGCGCGGGTTCCGGGCTGATGCGAGGGTCACCGTTTCGGGGGCTGGGGTGGCTCCGCCGGTCACTGTTGGTGGTGGTCGCTGAGCTGTGGTCACGGTGTCGGATCTGCCGGGCTGGAAGAGCAGGTAGGCGCTGTTTCGACGAATAGTCCACTTTGCGCACCTAACTCGGCACCGCACCGCATTCGGTATCGCTCGGCGCCACACCGCATTCGGCATTGCTCGGCGCCGCATCTCACTCGGCATCGCTTGGCGCCACGCCGCACTCGGCACCGCTCGGCGCCACGCCGCACTCGGCACCACTTGGCGCCGCACCTCGCTCGGCGCGGCGCCGCGCCGCACTCGGTGCCGCGTCGCACTCCATGCCGCGCGGGGTCCTGCCTCAGCCGCTGTGTTGCGCTGACTCGCAGTCGTTTTGAGTGTTTTGTTGATATTGCCTGCATGGAGGTGGGCGAGTGCCGCTCAGACTTGGAGGATTCGCCACCGAAAAGCACCGACTTCTCGGTCGGACTGATCACTCGCGGTCAATCCCTCGCGGCGGGCTACCCGCTCGGATGCGATCTTGGCGGATTTACCACCGAAAACGGTGGTAAATCCGCCAAGATCGCCCAAGTTGGGGGCAGGAAGCGGACACTCGCGCGAGTTAATGGCCAGATCTTGTTTGAGGTCTGTGTGATGGCCTTCAATATGCGATGAATATTCCTTTTGGGAGGGATGCCTGGGGGAACCTTGGGTCGCGCGGACCCTGGACGGCGTTGCTGACAGCTTGACCGCACCGGCCGCCATGGCTACCAACCGCAACCATCTGATCGCCGAGACCGGCACCGCCATCCGGCCCACGACGTATCCCGCCGACCTGCAGTACAGGCCAACCAGATGCTCCGGCCCGCGATGCCCCGGCCCGCGATGCCCTGGCCTGCGATGCCCTGGCCTGCGATGCCCCGGCCTGCGATGCCCCGGCCCGCGATGCCCCGGACTGCGATGCTCCGGACTGCGATGCTCACGGCCCGCGATGCCCGGCCCACGATGCCCCGGCCGCGATGGGCTGGCCTGCAATGCCCCGGCCTGCGATGGGCTGGGGCGTGGATATGTGCTGGTCGGCGGTGGTGTTGGAGTCGGGGCGGGGTTTGGGGGTAACCGTTCGTGGCGGGGCGGCCCGGCGGTCGCCGGGCGGTCTTGAGCGGGACCGCGTCGCGGGGACGAGGCGGGGGCTGTCGAATTTCGGTGGGGCCGACGGGCGTACATCCGCGGGGTTGATCTGGACCTGGCGGGGAGGTGACGGACGGACCTGGGGAACGCGCGGGGATGGCCGTCAGTGGCGGGGGGACAGGGACAGGCGGTCGGGGTCGGTGGTGAAGGTCAGGTAGGCCTGGGCGCCGGCCACGGCCAGCGCGGACTGGACCAGGATCATGTCCAGGGCGGCCGGCTGGGACTGGGACAGCTGGATGATCGTGGGGGTGGCCAGGATCAGCAGGTCGAAGCCGGCGAACGCGTGCAGCAGCGGGCCGGTGGGGATGGAGCCCATCGGGGTGTCGATCGGGATCAGGTCGTTGCGGACCATGCCGGAGCGGGCGGCGCGCAGGGCGGCTGTCGCGCCGATCGGGCCCAGGGAGAAGCCCAGCAGCCACCACTGGCCGTCGGGGAGGTGGCCGGCCGCCTGCAGCAGGGCCAGTGCGATGGTGGCCCACGCGGTGGCCAGGGCGGCCGGCAGCCAGAAGCGCTGGCGGATGGCCTGGCGGGAGTTCAGGCCCAGCAGGCGGAGCAGGACCGGGTTGGTGGCGTCGGTGCGGACCGTGGCGGTGGTGGCGCGGGCCGCGAACGTGGCGCCCAAGGGCAGGGTGACCGCCAGCAGCCACGGTGGGGCGTCCACCAGGAGCAGGGGGAGCGCGGTGGCGGCGGCCGTCCACAGCAGGCGGGGGGTGCGGCGCCGGGCCAGCAGCAGGTCCTGGGCGGTCAGCGGGGGCAGCCGGCGGTCCAGGGGGGTGGACTTGAGGCGGCGGTGTGACCAGTAGCGGTGTTCCAGCATCTCGGACAGGAACGACGGTTCCATCGCGTACACCGAGTCGGCCAGGGTGCCGGCGGTCTTCGCGGATTCCAGGATCTCGGCGTCGGGGGTGCGGGACAGGTTCCGCAGGCCGGTCAGGTAGGCCGCGGTGACCAGGACGGCCAGCGCGCCGGTCAGCGGCAGCACCACGGCGGTGGGCGGGGTGCCGGTCAGTGCGGGTGGGGTCCAGCCGACGGCCTCGGCGACCAGCGTCGCCACCCCGGCGGCCAGCCCCACCCGGGCCACCGTGTCGGTGAAGGCGGCGAGATGCGGCCTGCCCTGGGCGGCCGACGCCACCAGGGTCAGCAGGACGCCGGTCAGGGCGCCGGTCACCACCAGCACCGCCGAGCCGGTGGTGACGGCGTGGCCCAGGACGGCGAAGGTGACCGCGCCGGCGGCCAGGGCGGCGCCGGCGGCGACGGTGTGCAGGACCGGGGCCAGCAGCCGGCGGCGGCTGACCGGGGCGGTCATCAGGAAGTACGAGGCGGGGCGGCTGACCGAGACCGGGCCCAGCCGGCGCAGTGCCAGGAAGAGCAGCGCCGCGCAGACGACCGTGGCGGCCAGCGCGCCGACACCGCTGAGCCGGGGCACCAGCGGGGTGAAGACGGCTTCCAGCGGTTCGTGGAAGATCGCGGCGGTGACGCCGACGCAGAAGACGATGGTGTACGCGGTACCCAGGGTCTCGCCGCGGTCCCGGTGGGAGGCCTGGGTGCGCCGGATCCAGCGGCGGACCTGACGCAGGTCGGTGGTGACGGTCACGGCTCGCCGCCGGCGGACAGCTCGTCCATCGTCACGATCTCGGTGCCGGACGCCACCGCGAACTTGTCGTCGTGGCTGGCCAGCAGCAGGGAACCGCCGGATGACAGGTAGTCGGCGAGCATGCCGGCGACCATCGCCCGGCCGTCCGGGTCGAGGCGCTGTTCCGGCTCGTCCAGGATGAGCAGGGAGCTGGGCCGCAGCAGCACCAGCGCGAGGGTGAGCCGCTGTTTCTGGCCGGACGACAGGGAGTACGGGATGGCGTCGGCGTGCCCGGCCAGCCCCAGCCGGTCCAGGGCCTCGTCGATGCCGGCGTCGTTCGGGTCCTGGCCGTGCGCGCGGCAGATCAGTTCGGCGTGCTCGCGGGCGGTGAGGCCGAGGTACCAGGTGGGCGGTTCGACGGTGGTGGCGACGGCCCGCCAGAATTCCGGGCTGTCGCCGGGCTCGGCGCCGAACACCCGGATGCTGCCCGCATCGGCCGGCTGGAGGCTGCTGACACAACGCAGCAGTGTGGACTTGCCGATGCCGTTCTCCCCGGTCACGCAGACGCCGGCGCCGGCGGGGACGGTCAGCCCCACATCCACCAGCACCGGTGTCGAGCCGTAACTCACGAACAGGTTCTCGACAACGACCGCGGGGTGATCGACCACCCCCACAGCCTACGGTTTACGGCCGTACAGCAGGCGCAGCGCCTTCAGGATCTGCTGGACCTGGGCGGGCGTGCGCTCGAAGGTCATCGCGGGCAGCAGGGACGGCCCCCGGCGCACGGTGATCGCCTTGGCACGGGCGAACTCGCGCAGACCGTCCTCACCGTGGATGCGCCCGAACCCGGACTCGCCGACCCCGCCGAACGGCAGGTTGCCCATCCCGACGAAGGTGAGCGTGCCGTTCACCGCGACCATGCCGGAGCGCAGCCGCCGGGCGATCCGGATCGCGTTCTTCTTGCCGAAGACCGAGCCGCCCAGCCCGTACGGCGAATCGTTGGCCTTTGTGACCGCCTCGTCCGCGTCCCGCACCCTGGTGATCGTCAGGGTCGGCCCGAACGTCTCCTCGCGCATCTCCGCGGCGTCCTCCGGCACGTCCACCAGCACGGTCGGCGCGACGTAGGGCGCCTGCACGGCCGCCGCGCCACCGAGCACCGCCTTACCGCCCTTGGCCAGCGCGTCCTCGATGTGGTCGCGGATGATGTCGAGCTGTTTGGGCATGGTGATCGGGCCGATCTCCTCGCCGGTGCGCAGCCTGCCGGCCTTGGCCACGACGGCGGCGACGAACCGGTCGTAGACCGGCTCGACCGCGTAGACCCGCTCGATGCCGATGCAGGTCTGCCCGGCGTTGGTCATCGCGCCCCAGACCGCGGCCTCGGCGGCCAGTTCGACGTCGGCGTCCGCGTCGACGATCAGCGCGTCCTTGCCGCCGGCCTCCAAGACCACCGGCACCAGGTTCTCCGCGCAGGCGGCCATCACCCGCTTGGCGGTGGCGGTGGAGCCGGTGAAGGAGACCTTGTTCACCCCGGAGCGGCACAGCGCCCCGCCGACGTCACCGAGACCGTGCACCACCTGCAGCACCGGGTGTTCCGGCACCACCTCGGCGAACGTGTCGGCCAGCCACTGGCCGACCACCGGGGTGTATTCGCTCGGTTTGAGGATGACCGCGTTGCCGGCCGCCAGCGCGCCGCTGATCGGGCCGACCGGCGTCACGATCGGGTAGTTCCAGGGGCCGATCACACCCACCACGCCGTACGGCTGGTACTCCAGATGTCCGGAGTGCTCGGCCACCAGGATGCGGGTGCGGACCCGCCGCGGGCCGAGGACCCGTTTGGCGTTGCGGGCCGCCCAGTCCAGGTGCTCGACGGCGGCGGTCGCCTCGATCAGGCCGTCGGTGACCGGCTTGCCGGACTCCCGGTGGGTGAGGGCGCCCAGCTCCTCGATCCGCTGGACGATCAGCGAACGCCAGGTGAGCAGGCGCTTCTTGCGGCCCTCGAAGCCGAGCCCCTGCCACCAGGCGGCGGCTCGGCGGGCCCGCTCGACGGCTGCGATCACCGCCTGCTCGTCGGCGACCGGCACCCGGCCGGCCTCCTCGCCGGTGGCCGGGTTCGTCGAGATCAGCTGCCCCTCCTCGATCACGGGCAGGCCGGGAACGTGAGTCGCCGTCATGTCCGCGAGTGTAGGGCGAATGTTACCGAGGAGTCACTACGTACGCTTGACCTCGTGAGCCCCCGCCGTAACCGCCCGAAGTCCGCCAAACACGAGGACCGTTCGCCGGACCGTCCCGGCATCACCGAGGATCGTGTCCAACAGTGGCAGGACGGCGAGTACATGGTGCGCAACGTGTTCGGTGCGGCGGCCACCAAGATCTACCGCTGTCCCGGCTGCATGCAGGACATCCGGCCCGGTGTCGCGCACGTGGTGGCCTGGCCCTCCGACGGCCGCGGCGACCTGACCGACCGCCGGCACTGGCACAGCGGCTGCTGGCGTGCCCGAGATCGCAGGGGTCCCGGCGTGGAGCGGTCGAGGAACGCGCCCCGTTACGGGTGAAACCCGTCCGACCACCCCGCCCGCCACCCAAAGATCGGAATGAAACCCGTCCGACCACCCCGCCCGCCACCCAAAGATCGGAATGAAACCATCCTCTTATGACCAACCAGCAGATCCGGGCCAACTCGATTCTTCCCGCGCACCGTGAGGACATCGAGCTGCACACCGCGGACGGCGTCACCCTCGTCGGTGAGCTGGCCCGCCCGCTCGACCGCGAGCCGGTGGCCACCCTCGTCTGCCTGCACCCGCTGCCCACCCACGGCGGCATGATGGACAGTCACGTCTACCGCAAGGCGGCCTGGCGTCTGCCCGCCCTGGCCGGCATCGCGGTGCTCCGCTTCAACACCCGGGGCACCAGCAGTGTCCGGGGCACCAGCGGCGGTGAGTTCTCCAAGGCCGTGGACGAGCGGTTCGACGTGGCCGCCGCCATCGAGTACGCCGAGTTCGCCGACCTGCCGAACATCTGGCTGGTCGGCTGGTCGTTCGGCACCGACCTGACCCTGATGTACGGCCTCGACCCGACGATCTCCGGCGCGGTCCTGCTCTCCCCGCCGCTGCGCTTCTCCCAGCCGGAGCACCTGGCCGCGTGGGCCGCCGACGGCAAACCGGTGACCGCCCTGATCCCCGAGTTCGACGACTACCTGCGCCCGGCCGAGGCCACCGAGCGGTTCGCCGCGATCCCGCAGGCCGAGGTGGTCCCGATGGCCGGCGGCAAGCACCTGTGGGTGGGCGACGCCGAGAAGGTCCTGGACGAGATCGTCAAGCGGGTCGCCCCCGGGGTGCCGACCCCGCTGCCGGCCACCTGGGACGGCCCGATGGAGAGCGGCGACGCCAGCGCCTACGCGGACCGGACCGTCGCGGCTTTTGACAGGAAGGACTAACGCTCGTCCATCCGGGGCAGCGTCACCTCGCGCATGATGAGCTGGATGGCGGCCACCATCGGGATCGCCACCAGGGCGCCGATCACACCGAAGAGGCCCACCCCGAGCAGGGCCGCCACCAGCGCGGCGACGTCGCTGACCCGGACCGAGCGGCGCATCACCCGCGGATAGATCAGATAGTTCTCGATCTGCTGGTAGACGATGAAGAACACCAGGCAGACGATGCCGTCGGTGAGTGACGAGGCGACCCCGACCAGGCTCACCACCACCGCGCCGATGGTGGCCCCGATCTGCGGGATCAGGTCGCAGATGGCGACCACCACGGCGAGCGCGAAAGGGTATGCCAGGCCCAGCACGATCGCCAGCGCGAAGGTGCTCGCCCCGGCCAGCACGGCGATCGCCAGCGCGCCCACCATGTAGGCGCCGACCTTGGTCAGGATCTCGTCGGTGAGCAGGGTGACCCGCTCCCGCCGGGAGGCCGGCACCAGCCGGTAGCCGGTCGCCTTGATCCGCTCGAACGCGGCCATGAAGTAGATCGTCAGGACCAGCACGGTCAGGATGTTGAAGATCGTCCCGAAGAGCAGCCGGGCCCCGCCGACCACCCCACCGACGGCGTTGCCGATCGTCCCGGCGTTCACCGCCCCCTGCAGCTGGGCGGCGATGTCGTACCGCTGGACCAGGTCGTTGACCGTCTCGCTGCGGCGCAGGCTCTCCAGCACCGCCGGTGCGTTGTTGATCAGCTCGGTGGTCTGGGTGACCAGCGGCGGGATCAGCGCCACGATGCCGCCGGCCAGCAGCGCCACCACGCTGAGCGCGACGATCGCCACCGCCGCGCCGCGGGGCAGGCCCCAGTCGCGCAGCCGGGTCACCGCCGGGTTCAGACCGATGGCCAGGAACAGCGCGATGAAGATCAGGACGAGGATCGAGGCGGCGTTGCGGACCCCGAGGAACAGGGTGTACGCCACGATCACGCCGAGTCCGAAGAGGAAGCCGAGTAGCACCGGATTACGCCGGTTCAGTGGCGGTCCGGGCTCGCCGAACGGCTTCTCCGGAGCGGCGTCCGGGGGCTCCGGGGACTCCTTGTCGGGGTCGGTGGCGGGCGGCTCGGCTGACATCGGACCTCCTCGATCACCGCATCCGGCGACCGGAGCCTAACTCCGCCGCACCGCCCTCGCCTCCGGGATTCTTCCCGACCTGGCTGCTCCGGCCGTCCTACTCCGCGTCTGCCGAGACCCGGCTCGCCTGCGGCACCGTCACCTTCGCCGACGCGGTGACCTTGCCCGGCGCCTGCTTCTCACCGGCCGGCACGGACGAGGCCACCGAGGCGGCGGCGGCCGGCACAGCAGCGGCGGCGGCCGGCACAGCGGCGCTGGCGGCGGGGACCGTTGCTCCGGCCGGGGCCGGGGCGACAGCCGTCGCGGTCGGGACCGGCGCGGTGGCCACCGCCGGCCCGTCAGTGGCGGCCGGGGCAGGGGCCAGGTCGGCCGGGTCGGCGGCGGCGGCCAGCACCGCGGCGGCGGCCAGCTCAGCCACCCGTTTGGCCTCTTTCTGCACCTGGCGGCGAACCTCGGCGGCATGCCGCTCGGCGGCCTCACCGGCCCGCTTCGCCTCGGCCACCCGCTTCAGCTCCGCCTCCAGCTGCTGCTGGGCCTCGGCGAGCCGCTGCCGCACCTGCGCGGCCTCCTGCTCCGCGGCGTCGGCCTGCTCCCGGGCGGTGGTCCGGCGCTTCTCCGCCTCGGCCACCTCAGCGACGGCGGCCTCCAGCTCCCGGCCGGCCTGGGCGATCTTCTCCTGCTGGACGGCGATCTCCTTGCGGACGGCGGTCGCCTGGTCGTCCGAGCGGCGGAGCACCTCCTCGGCGTATTTGTCGGCCTCGCTGCGCAGGTCGGCGCACTGCTTCTCGACGCCGGTCCGCATCTGGCCCAGCTCCTCCAGCACCGACTGCCGGCGCATGCCCAGCTCGTTCTCCACCGAGGACTTGAGATCGGTCAGCTCCCGCTCGACCTCGGCGCGCTTGGTGGCGAGCTCCTGCCCGGTCTTCTCCCGCAGAGCCTTCAGCTCCTGCTCGGCCTGCACCCGGGTGGACCGCACGTAGCCGTCCACTTCGGCGCGAGCCCGCTGAGCGTCCTGATCGGCCTTCTCGACGATGTGCTTGCCCTCGTTGCGGGACCGGGTCAGCACCGCCTCGGCCTCGGCGCGCATCTGGTCGGCGGCCTGCCGGCTGTCGGCCAGCGCCTTGTCGGCGGCGGCGCGCTTGGCGGAGTCGGTCTTCTCCTCCTCGGCCCGGCGCGCGGCCAGCGCGATCTCGAAGTCACGGATGCCGTTGTGGGCGTGCGCCTCGGCCTCGGCCCGGATGCGCTCGGCCTCGGCGAGCCGGCTGGCGATGTCGTCGGTGGCGGACGCCTTGATCGCCTCGCCCTGCTCCTCGGCGAGGGCCAGGATCTGCTCGACCCGGGGGCCCAGGTGCCGGAACGACACCTCGCCGCTCATTCCGGCGTTGCGGCGCGACTGGGTGAGCTCCGTCTGAAGGCCCTTGACCTGTGCGGACATCGCCTGGATCTGCGAGTACGCCTGCTCGCGATCGTTGACGAGGGCGGCTATCTCGTTCTCCGCCCGGGTGACGTATCGCTCGACCTGCTTCTTTTCGTAGCCACGCAGAGCGGTATCGAAGCTGGGCTCGGTGGCCGCTTCCCCGCCGAGACCGAGAATTTCACCGCCGTGCGACATGCTTTCCATCCTCACATACGCATCGTCCCGTGGCATGTCGATACACACCGGGTTGAAAGAGACCATGCGGGTAGTTGCGATTTGTCTGACCTCGCCCTGATAAACCCAGGCAAGCGCCCAAACGAGTCAGGCCGTACCGGAGAAACTCCGGTACGGCCTGAATTCGTCATCACCGGCCCGGGACATACCCGGTCAACCGTTGCGCACTTGCGGCGGCTCCGCAACTTGAGTGGCCGCCTGCTGGGACACCTCACGTGGTGACCTCCGGTGCGATCCGGCCGTCACCGGTCGCGATCCGGAGGGTCAGGAATTCTGGGCGGCCACCGGCTCGTCGCCGGTCTCCGCGTCGTCGGCGTCGCCGGCCGCCGGGGCGGGCTGCTCGGGGGCCCGCTGCGCCGGGGCCTCGGCCGGCTTGGCGGGCGCCGCCGCCGGAGCCGCCGCGGCGGCCGCAGCCGGCGCCGGACCGGTGCCGGGCACCAGGCCGGAGAGGCCGGAGAGCATCTGGCCGAGCTGGCTGGTGACGGCGTCCTTCTGCCGGGTGAGGTCCTCGACCTCGCGGCGGGCCGCCTGGGTGGTCATCTCCGCCTCCTGGCGAGCCTCGCTGAGCAGGCGGTTCGCCTCCTGGCGGGCTTCGGTGACGGTCTTCTCGCTGAGCGCGCGGGCCTTCTCCACGGTCTCGGCGGAGTGCCGCTCCGACTCGACCCGGCGGCTCTCGGCGCGCTGCTCGGTCTCCTTGGCCCGCTCGTCGGCGGCCCGGGCCCGCTGGTCGGCCTCGGCCACCATCTTCTGGGTGGCCTGCACCTGGGCGGCGTGCCGCTGCGACTCCTCGGTCTCGGCCTTCTCCCGGCGCTCGGCGATCTCCAGGGCCAGAGCCTGGAGGTCCTTGTCCCGCTTGTCCCGGGCGTCGGTGAGGAGCTTGGTGGCCTCGGCGCGCTTCTCCTCGGACTCCCGGGCGGTCTTGGCCCGGGCCTGGGTGATCTCCCGCTCGGCGGTGGCCCGCAGCGACGCGACCTCCCGCTCGACTGTCGACTTCAGCTCGGCGACCTCGTGCGCGGTGACCGAGCGCAGCTGCTTGGTCTCGCGGTCGGCGTCCGAGCGCAGCGTGTCCGCCTCGCGCCGGGCCTGCACCCGGGTCTCGGCGGCCTCGCGCTCGGCGTGCGTGCGGACCTGGCCGGCCTCACGCTCGGCGGTCGCCTTCATCGCGGCGGCCTCGGCGCGCGCCTTGTCGGTGATCTCCCGGGCCTCGAGGCGAGCCGCGGAGAGAATGCCCTCAGACTCCCGCTTCGCCTCGTTGCGGTGGTCGTTCGCCTGTTCCTCGGCGAGACGCAGGATCTGCTCCACCCGGGTGCCCAGCCCGGAGAGCGTCGGCCGGTTGTTCTCCTCCAGCAGCTTGTTGGAGTCGGCCAGTTTCTGCTCGAGCGCGTTCAGCCGCTGCTCGGCCTGCCGCAGGCGACGCTGCGCGTCGTTCATCCGCTGCTCGGCCTCGCCGCGAGCCTGCTCGGACTGGTTCAGCGCGGCGAGCAGCCGGCCGATGTGTCCGTCGACCTGATGACGGTCGTATCCACGCAGGACGACGGTGAAGTCGTGCTGTGAGTTCGCGGTCTCGAAGAAGGCCAGGTTCTGATCCTGCTGCTGGGGCATTGCGCCATCCTGGCGAGAAGGGGGCGGACATGCAAGAGCCCAAGGGCATCCGAACCGCATCGTAGATCAGCTTTGAGCTGGACCGTAGACCGCCCCCGGCCCGTTCGGGCGATGGCCGCGCCGAAGTGGTCGGTCCGCCGTCGTCCCGCCGCCACCTGGCCACTCGGGGCTTCGGGTGACGCCGGGGCCGCAGCCGGCCTCGTCGGCCCCGCTCAATGGGCACGATCCTGCCAGGCGTGCGGTCCCGCGTCAGGTCGATTCACCCGGCCGGGGTACCCCCGGGGGCGGGCTCGACCAGCTCCACCAGCACGCCCCCGGCGTCCTTGGGATGCACGAAGTTGATGCGCGAGCCGGCCGTGCCGTTCCTCGGCTCGTCGTACAGCAGGCGCAGACCCCTGGCGCGCAGCGCGCCGGCGGCCGCCTCGACGTCGGTCACCGTGTACGCCAGCTGCTGCAGACCCGGGCCGCTGCGGTCGAGGAACTTGGCGATGGTGGAGTCCGGCCGGGCCGGGGCGAGCAGTTGCAGGCGGGGCCCGGCGCCGTCGCCGACCGCCAGCATCGCCTCACGGACCCCCTGTTCCTCGTTCGTCTCCTGGTGCACGCACCGCATGCCGAAGGTGTCCGCGTAGAAGGCGATCGCCTCGTCCAGGTCCGGCACGGCGATCCCGACGTGGTCGATGCGGAGAAGACCGGGAAATGTGACATTCTCGGGCCGTTCAGCACTCGGTGTCTGGTCAGTCATACGGATAGTCTCGGACCTGACCCATCGTTAAGGCCACCCCGGTTCGTCCCCCTGACCGGGTCGTCGCAGATCGGATCGTGACCGTGACCAGCTCCGTCATCGTCAGTGGCGCCCGGACCCCGATGGGGCGCCTCCTCGGCAACCTCAGCCACCTGCCCGCCACCGCGCTCGGCGGGCATGCGATCGCCGCCGCCCTCAGCCGGGCCGGCGTGCGCCCCGACCAGGTGCAGTACGTGATCATGGGTCAGGTGCTGCAGGCCGGCTGCGGGCAGATCCCGGCCCGGCAGGCCGCCGTCGCCGCCGGCATCCCGATGTCCGTCCCGGCTCTCACCGTCAACAAGGTCTGCCTCTCCGGCATCGACGCGATCGCCCTCGCCGACCAGCTGATCCGGGCCGGCGAGTTCGACATCGTGGTGGCCGGCGGGATGGAGTCGATGACCAATGCGCCGCACCTGCTGACCGATCAGCGCCAGGGCCGTAAGTTCGGGGATGTGCTGGTGCGTGACCACACCTCGTTCGACGGCCTGATGGACCCCTGGGCCGGCATCTCGATGGGTGAGTCCACCGAGGCCAGTGGGGCCGGGCTGGGCATCACCCGCCGGCGGCAGGACGAGTTCGCCGCCCGCAGCCACCAGCGGGCCGCCGCCGCGCAGCGCGAGGGCCGGTTCGCCGAGGAGATCGTCGCGGTCCCGGCCGGTGGCCGGGAGGGCTGCGGGATCGACGGCGACGAGGGCGTGCGCCCCGGCGCCACCGCGGACTCGCTCGCCGGGCTGCGGCCGGCCTTCACCCCGGACGGCACGATCACCGCGGCCACCTCCTCGCCGATCTCCGACGGCGCGGCCGCGGTGGTGGTGATGAGCCGGGCGAAAGCCGAGGAGTTGGGCCTGACCTGGCTCGCCGAGATCGTCGCGCACGGCAATGTGGCCGGACCGGACAGCTCGTTGCAGTCCCAGCCGGCCAACGCGATCAGACACGCGCTGGACAAGGCCGGCCTCACCGCCGGCGACCTCGACCTGGTCGAGATCAACGAGGCCTTCGCCCAGGTGGTCATCCAGTCCACCAGCGAGCTCAAGGTGGACGAGGAGATCGTCAACGTGAACGGGGGCGCCATCGCCCTGGGGCACCCGATCGGCATGTCCGGCGCCCGGCTGGTGCTCACCCTGGCCCTGGAGCTGCGGCGGCGTGGCGGTGGGCTCGGGGCGGCCGGGCTCTGCGGTGGCGGTGGCCAGGGCGACGCGCTGATCATCAAGGCGCCGGCCGCGGGGGTTCCGGCCGCGTGATCCCACGGCGGCCGCGTGACGTGCCCTCCCTGGTCGCCAAGGCGCGGGAGGGCGACGCGCGGTCCGTCGCCCGGCTGATCAGCCTGGTCGAGGACGAGGACCCGGCACTGCCCGAGGTGGCCGCCGCGATGGCCCCGTGCGCCGGGCGGGCCCAGGTCGTCGGCCTCACCGGCGCGCCCGGGGTGGGCAAGTCCACCACGACCAACGAGCTGGTCCGCGCGCTGCGTGAGGCCGGTCACCGGATCGGGGTGCTGGCCGTCGACCCGTCCAGCCCGTTCACCGGCGGGGCCATCCTCGGCGACCGGATCCGGATGCAGGACCACACCGGCGACCCGGGTGTCTACATCCGCTCGATGTCCAGCCGGGGGCGGCTCGGCGGCCTGTCCGCGGCCACCCCGGCGGCGGTCCGGGTGCTGGAGGGCGCGGGCTGCGACGTGATCCTGGTCGAGACGGTCGGTGTCGGGCAGGCCGAGGTGGAGATCGCCTCGCTGGCCGACACCACCCTGGTGCTGCTCGCCCCCGGCATGGGGGACGCGATCCAGGCGGTCAAGGCCGGGGTGCTGGAGGTCGCCGACGTCTTCGTGATCAACAAGGCGGACCGGCCCGGCGCCGACGCCACCTACCGGGACATCCAGGGCATGCTGGCGCTCGGTGAGCGCGGCCCCGGGCAGTGGCGCCCGCAGGTGGTGCGCGCCGTCGCGGTCCGGAGCGAGGGCGTCGACGACATGGTGGCCGCGATCGGCAAACACCGGGAGTGGCTGGAGAGCAGCGACAACCTGCGGGTGCGCCGCGAGCAGCGGGCCGCCGCGGAGATCGCGGCGCTGGCGCTGGGCACCCTGCGGGCCCGGATGGGCGATCTGCGGGAGGGCACGGCGCTCCCGGATCTCGCGGCCCGCGTGGCCCGGGGCGAGATCGATCCGTACGCGGCGGCCGGCGAACTGTTGGCCAAGCTGCGGTAGCCCGCTCAGCGGTCGGCGAACCGGGCCGCGATCTCCACGGCACCGCAACGGCGGCCCGCGGGCCTGGATCATCGAGCATCGTCGGTGAGTCGATCCCTTAGCGATCGTTCAGTCCTGCACTACGATGGCGGGATGGATGCTGCCGAGATCCACGCCGGCCGGGAGCGCTGGCAACGACGCTACGACGCGGCCCGCAAACGGGACGCCGACTTCACCACGCTCTCCGGCGCCACCGTCGACCCGGTCTACGGGCCGCCCGAGGGCTCCGACCACCCCGGCTTCGAGCGGATCGGATGGCCCGGCGAGTTCCCGTACACCCGGGGCCTCCATCCCACCGGCTACCGCGGGCGGACCTGGACCATCCGGCAGTTCGCCGGCTTCGGCAACGCCCGGCAGACCAACGAGCGCTACCGGATGATCCTGGCCGCCGGCGGCGGTGGCCTCAGCGTCGCCTTCGACATGCCCACCCTGATGGGGCGCGACTCCGACGAGCCCGAGTCACTCGGCGAGGTCGGCCACTGCGGCGTCGCCATCGACTCGGCCGCCGACATGGACGTCCTCTTCGACGGCATCCCGCTGCAGGACGTCACCACCAGCATGACCATCTCCGGCCCGGCCGTGCCGGTCTTCTGCATGTACCTGGTGGCCGCCGAACGGCAGGGCGCCGACCTGTCGAAGCTCGACGGCACCCTGCAGACCGACATCTTCAAGGAGTACATCGCCCAGAAGGAGTGGCTCTTCGCGCCCGAGCCGCACCTGCGCCTGATCGGCGACCTGATGGAGTACTGCGCGGCCGAGATCCCCCGCTACAAACCACTCTCGGTCAGCGGCTACCACATCCGCGAAGCCGGCTCGACCGCCGCGCAGGAGCTGGCGTACACGCTGGCCGACGGTTTCGGATACGTCGAACTCGGCCTCTCCCGCGGCCTCGACGTGAACACCTTCGCCCCCGGCCTCAGCTTCTTCTTCGACGCGCACGTCGACTTCTTCGAAGAGATCGCCAAATTCCGCGCCGCGCGCCGGATCTGGGCCCGGCACCTGCGCGACGACTACGGCGCCACCAGCGAGAAAGCACTGTGGCTCAAATTCCACACCCAGACCGCCGGGGTGTCACTCACCGCCCAGCAGCCGGTCAACAACGTGGTCCGCACCGCCGTCGAAGCCCTCGCCGCCATCCTCGGCGGCACCAACTCGCTGCACACCAACGCCCTCGACGAGACCCTCGCCCTCCCCACCGACGAATCCGCCGAGATCGCGCTGCGCACCCAGCAGGTGCTGATGGAGGAGACCGGGGTGGTCAACGTGGCCGACCCGCTCGGCGGATCCTGGTACGTGGAGGCGCTCACCGACCGGATCGAGGCCGAAGCCGAGGAGATCTTCACCCGGATCCGTGAACTCGGCCACGACGGCACCGTCACCAGCGGCATCCTGCGCGGCATCGAGGACGGCTGGTTCACCACACACATCGCCGAGGCGGCTTTCGCGTACCAGCAAGCCCTCGAAGCCGGCGCCAAGCGGGTGGTCGGGGTCAACGCCCACACCGGCACCGTCGCGAAGGAACTGGAGATCCTTCGTGTGTCGCATGAGGTCGAGGAGGTCCAGCGGCGCGAGCTGGGCGCCCGCAAGACCAACCGCGACGGGGTACGCGTGAAGAGCGCTCTGGAGAAGATGGTCACCGCCGCCCGCACCGGGCAGAACATGATCCCCGCGATGCTCGACGCCGCACGGGCCGAAGCGACCCTCGGAGAGATCTGCGGTGTGCTCAAATCGGAGTGGGGAATCTATCGCGAGCCGCCCCGGTTCTGATCAGGTTGTGACGTCCGATATCGGCGGGCTGGTGGCGACGCGAACAGCCGTGACAGCGTGCGAGACTAGGTAACCATGAGCGACCCACGGACCACTCCGTCGATCTTCACCCGCGGCGCGGTCGATCTCAGCGCGCTGCGTCCCGCGCCGCCGGCCCGACCGGCCGCGCCGAGCCGTCCCGCCGCTCCGGCCGGCGCTGCCCCCAGCGGCGCCCCCGACGCCGCCCCCGGTGCCGTGCCCGGGATCCCCGGCGTCGCCGCGGAGACCGTCATCGAGGTCAACGAGGCCGACTTCCAGTCCGTCCTGGAGCGGTCCCTGACCACACCGATCCTGCTGGACTTCTGGGCCGACTGGTGCGAGCCCTGCAAGCAGCTCTCGCCGGTGCTGGAACGCCTCGCCGAGGAGTACGGCGGGTCGTGGATCCTCGGCAAGGTCAATGTGGACGTCAACCCGCGCCTGGCTCAGGTCTTCCGGGTCCAGGGCATCCCGCAGGTCACCGCGGTCATCGGCGGCCAGCCGGTCGAGGGCTTCAGCGGCGTGCTGCCCGAATCCCAGGTCCGGCAGTACATCGACGCCGTCCTCAAAGCCGCCGGAGTCGAGGTCGCCACCCCCGAGGACCCGCGACTCGACGCCGCCGACGACGCCCTGATGACCGGTGACCTGGACGCGGCCGAGGCGGCGTACCGGAAGATCCTCGCCGAGGCGCCCGCCGACGCCGCCGCCGAATCCGGCCTGGCCCAGGTGGAGCTCTACCGGCGGATCGCCGGCGTCGACCCGGCCACCGCCCTCGCCAAGGCCGAGAACGACCCCGCCGACGTGACCGCCCAGCGGCTCGCCGCCGACATCGAGGTGCTCAGCGGGCAGGCCGATCTGGCGTACGCGCGGCTCGTCGCCCTGATCAAGAAGACCAGCGGCGACGACCGGGACGCGGTGCGCAAACACCTGCTGTCGCTGTTCGTCGTGGCCGGCCCCGACGACCCCGCGGTCGCCGGTGCGAGACGCGCCCTGGCCAGCGCGCTCTTCTAGGCTCCGCTTTCGAAAGGGGGGCGTCGTGCGCCGCATCGCCGTACTGGACGCACCGTCCAATCTCGGCCTGCGCCCGCCGACCGCGACGTCGGTGCCGGGCTGCGCCAAGGCACCCGGCGCCCTCCGCGACCAGGGGTTGCTGGCCCGGCTCGGCGCTCGCGACGCGGGCTGCCTCACCCCACCGAGGTACGACCCGGGCGACTGGCGCCCCGGAGACGGTGTCGCCCACGCCCCCGAGATCGCGGCCTACTCCCGGGCGCTCGCCGACCGGATCGGCGCCATCATCGACGGCGGCGAGTTCCCGGTCATCCTCGGCGGTGACTGCTCGATACTGATCGGCGCCGGCGTCGCCATGCACCGCCTCGGCGACGCCGTCGGCGGCCGCATCGGCCTGGTCTTCGTGGACGGGCACTCCGACTTCCGGCACCCCGGCAACGCCTCCTACGTGGGCGCCGCCGCCGGCGAGGACCTCGCCCTGGTCACCGGCCGCGGGCAGGCCGACCTGGCCGCCATCGAATCCCGCCGGCCCTACTTCCGCGACATCGACGTGGTCGTCCTCGGGATCCGTGCCCAGGACGAGTACCGCCTCGACCTCCAGGCCGCCGGCATCATCACCCGGCCGGTCCCCGCACTACGCGCCGAGGGTGCCGCCCGCAGCGCCCAGTGGGCCCGCGACCAGCTCGTCGACTGCGCCGGCTACTGGGTGCACATCGACGTCGACGTCCTCGACCCGGCGGTCATGCCGGCTGTCGACGCGCCCGACCCCGGGGGCATCGCCTTCCCCGAACTCGAACTCCTCCTGGCCGGCCTGGTCGAATCCCCACACTGCCTGGGCGTCGAGATCACCGTCTTCGACCCGGACTACGACCCGGACGGGCGCTACGCCGCCGAGATAACGTCGGCGGTGGTGAGCGGCCTGTCCCCGGTCCGGGCCACCACGCTGCGCCCGGATCTGATCGCCGCCCGCCGCGACCTGGACGGTCAGCCGGCCGCCCGCACCGGCGACCCGTCCCCGGACACCGACGCCATCGGCCTGGTCTCGGGCGGGGTCGGTGGCGGTCCGGTTATGGGCGCGGTCGGTGGCGGCCTGGTCTCGGGCGGGGTCGGTGGCGGTCCGGTTATGGGCGCGGTCGGTGGCGGCCTGGTCTCGGGCGCGGTCGGCGATGGCCCGGTTCCGGGTGTCGAAGGCCCGGCCTTGGATCACGATTCCGCCCCGCCCGACGATTCCGCCCCGCCCGACGAGGGCGACGGCGTGGCGATCCCGGCCGCCGTCGCGACCACCATCTCCACCGCGACCACCTCTGCCGTTGCGGCCACCATTGCCACCGCGGAGTTCTCCCCGGACGATGTTCCGGCTGATGATCTTCCGGGCGATGGCGTTTCGGACGAATCTGTTATTTCAGGACATGCGGAGGCCGATGAAGGGGTCATCGCTTTCAGCAGCGGCGCCGTCGCCGGTGACGTTTCCGGCGATGGCTTCTCCGGCGACGGCGACGTCGATGGCTTCTCCGGCAACGGCAACGGCGACGTTGATGGCTTCTCTGGCTCCGGCGACGGCTACAGCGGCAGCGGCGGCTTCTCCCGTGACGGCGGCAGCGGCGGCTTTTCCGGCGGCGGTGGGGTCTCCGGCGATGATGCCGGGATGGGGGATCCAGGCTTCGCCGACCCGTCCGAGATCGACTCCACTCACCCGTCCGAGATCGGCTCGGCTGGTGATGCCACGGATCCTGATGCCACGGATTCTGACCTGCCCGCGGCTGACGATGACACGGCCGGCGAATCGCTGGCGATGATGGATATCGGCCACCTGAACAACCTCACCAGCGACACGGATTTTGTGCTGGCCGCCGCGTTCGCCACCGAGCCGTCACCGAACGGAATCCGAAACGGCGAGGTCGTCCCGGATGTGGACGGCTCGGGCGAGACCGTGCCCAGGCAAGACGAGTCCGTATCCGGGGAATCCGGTGAGGACAGCAATCCCGAGATCACCGCGGACGCGCCGGACGATGGTCCCGTCGACGACCTGGTTGCCGCAGACGGGGAGGAATCCGTCGAGTCGGTGACCGAATCGGCCGAGCAGAACGACGCCGACCCCGTCGACGCTGAGCCCGTCGATGCTGAGTCCGTCCACACCGAGCCGGGCGACACCGAGCCGGGCGATGTCGAGCCGGGCGATGTCGAGATGGTGGATGAGTCCGGCGGTGTTGAGAAGACAGACGAGCCCGGCGCCGAGGTGGACGACCCGGGTGATGGCGAAAAGGTGGATGAGTCCGCCGGAGTCGAGAAGGCGGATGAGCCTGGCGACGCCGAGGATGTGGTCGAACCGGTGACCGCCCCCGGGCGGGGTGGCAACGAGATCCGGCTGTTGTCGCGGCCTCTCGGTTCCGCGCCGTTGCTCGATTCGGAGCCGCTGCCCGCAACCCGCCCGGGGATGCTGCGTCCTCGTCCGCCGGTCGATCCGCCCGTAGTGGGTGGCTACCAGCCGCCGGCTGCCGGGACCGGACCGGTGGGCGGTTTCCCGCCCGGCGCCGCCTGAGCACCCGAGCCGACCGGTACCCGAGGCGACCGGTACCCGAGCCGACCGGTACCCGAGCCGACCGGTACCCGAGGCGACCGGTACCCGAAGCGACCGGCATCGGGCCGACCGGCATCGGGTGCTGCCGGGAAGCCCGGCGTTGCCTGGACGCTGAAGAGCTTCCGTGGCCGAGGCGATATGCGTGTGCCGATTTGTGGCCGGCTTTCGGACCCTGATGGTTGATTGGTTCGACGGCTGGCCAGGCACGGTCCTCATGACGTTTCCGCTGGTGATCAAGCAACCATGAGGGCCGCTCCGTCCCCGGAACCCCGTGCAAGGCACACGCTGCCCGGCTCGTGCGCAGACGTCCGGCACTCCGCCCCGACCGCGTCACACCCACGCCTGACGGTGTGCACATGCCGGTTCCAGGGCGCCGACGCGAGCACTCGATCCGTCAACGTGGGCACCTGCCCCGGGCCAAGGTCACGCCGGGCCAAGGTCACCCGGGCCCAGGTCACCCCGCGCCCAGCGCCGGGTGTTTCCGGTGAAAGGGGCCGGGTTCGGGTGGGGCCGAACCCGGCGCCGGGGCTACTTGTTCAGGTTGGTCAGGAAGCGTTTCACGATCGGTACGGCCGCCTCGGAGCCCGCGCCGCCCTTCTGCACCATCACCGCGAAGGCCACGTCGTCCTGGTAGCCGATGAACCAGGAGTGGGTGTCCTCCGAACCGGTCTGGAACTCGGCGGTGCCGGTCTTGCCGTACACCGCCTTGCCGGGCGTGCCGCGCAGTGCTGTCGCGGTGCCGCCGGTGACCACCTCGCGCATCATCGAGCGCAGGTCGGTCAGTGCCTCCTTGTCGAGTTCCGGGCCGGCTGCGGGGGCGGCCGGCGCCGGGTCGAGGAGCAGCTTGGGCGGCTGGTACCGGCCCTTGGCGACGGACGCGGTGGCGACGGCCATGGCGAGCGGGCTGACGATGGTGCTGCCCTGGCCGAAGACGGCGGAGGCGAGTTCGGTGGCGGTGCCGCCGTCGGAGACCTGCCCGCTGAACGCGTCGAGTCCGAGGTCCCATTTTGCGCCGACGCCGAGGGCGGTGGACGCCTCCTGGAGGCCCGCGGCGGTGAGTTTGGGCGCGAGGTTGGCGAACGCCGTGTTGCACGATTTGGCGAAGTCGACGTGGAACGGAACCTTGCCGAGCGCCTGGTCGTGCGAGTTCTTGAACTCACGACCGTCCACCGTGACCGTTTTCGGACAGTCGACCACGGTCTTGCCGGTAATGGCGTCGCGGGCGAGCAGTCCGTACGCGGAAATCATCTTCCAGGTGGATCCGGGCGGTACCTGGGCGGTGAACGCGGTGTTCACCCCGCCCGCCTCGGGCCCGTTGGCGGCGGCGAGCACGGAGCCGTCGCTGACCCGGACGGCGACCAGTGAGCTGGGCTGTTTCTCGGCGGCCACGGCGCTGTCGGCGGCGTTCTGGGTCTTGGTGTCCAGGGTCACCTTGATCGGTTTCCCGGCGACCGGTTCGGAGGTGAACAGCGCGGTGTCCTCGGTGTCGCCGTCGGCTGCCTCGCGGGCGATCACCACTTTCAGCCCGGGGGTGCCGCGCAGGGTGGCCTCGTACTTCTGCTGCAGCCCGCCGTGCCCGGTCAGGTCGCCGACGGCGAGCGCGCCGTCGGAGTTGCCGATGTCCTCCTCGGTGGCGGCGTCGACCGTGCCGAGCAGGGCACGGGCGAACTCCCGGGTGGGCGCGAGCTGCCGGGTCTCCTCCCGGAAGACGGTGCCGTCCAGTGGCCGTACGTCCGACCGGATCTTGTCGTAGACGGCCCGGCGCAGGGACACGATGTCGAGGAAGGCGCCCGGGTCGGACTTGCTCACCCGGTCCTTGAGGTCGCCCATGTCGACGTCCACGTCGACTTTCTTGAACGCCGCGGTCAGGTCCTTCTGGAGCTGCGTGACGTCTTTGATCTTCTCCGGGCTGACTCCGATGACCACCACCTTCTGTGGTGAGACCAGGGCGTCGCCGCGGGCGTCGACGATCGCGGCGCGGGTGGCGGCGACCCGGCGCAGCCGTAGTTTCTCGCCGCCGGTCAGGTCGGGCTGGACCAGGGCGGGTTCCCAGACGACCTGCCAGCCGTCGGCGTTCGCCTTGGTGCTGCGTACCGCGCTGGCGTAGCTCCACTCGACGCCGCCGGGCAGGGTCCATTTCACGGTGACCGGGGTGGTGGCGTTGTCGCCGGTCTCGCTGGTGTCGCCGGCGGTGACGGCCAGCGGCTGCCCGGTGAGGTCGCCGTACAGCTCCTTGATCTGGGTGGAGACGTCGGCGGCCGAGATCTTCGAGCCGGCCGCGGTGACGAAGCCGACGGCGTTGAGGTCCCCGCCGCCGGTCCATCCGTCCAGGAAGGCCTGAACGGTGTCGCCGGGGGGTTCGGCGGAGCAGCCGGCCAGTCCTCCCGCGGAGAGAAGGAGCAGGGCGGCCAGGCCGGCCGTGGTGCGGCGCATGGGGGTCCCTTCCATGAACAACGGGGTCGGCTAGGACGCACGGTAATGGGTACATGCCCGTCGTGGGTGGCCCGCAGGGGGTGATACGGCCGGAACCATCGCTGGCACACCGGGGGTGTGAGCGCTGGAGGGGTGGTGGTTCTAGGCTGTGCTCGACACGTTCGAGCCCACAGTGCCGTGGGTGAGGGGAGCGCCGGAGCATGGCTGTCGCCGATGAGGCAGCGACCGATTCTGATCAGACCGCGGTGTTACCGCCAGCGTTGCTGCGGCCCGAGCGGCTCGCCGATGACGGCGAGATCGACGACGAGGTGCCGAACGCGGAGCGACTGGTGGCCCAGGCCGTCGACCGGGCGGGTGACGACCACACGACGGCTTCGCTGGTGGGCCGCTTCTGGCGGTTCGCCCCCGACGAGGAGCTGGTCGGCTACACACCCGACGAGATGTTCACGGCCGCGGTGGAGCACCGTGAGCTGGCCCGGGACCGGCTGCCCGGTGAGCTGAAACTGGCCATCACCGAGCCGTCCGGGCCGCAGGCGCACAGCGTGCTGCGGATCGTCACCGACGACATGCCGTTCCTGGTCGACTCGGTGGTGGCCCTGCTGACCGCGCACAACCTGCAGGTCTACCTGATGGTGCACCCGCTGATCGTGGTGCGCCGCGCGCCGCTGGGCGCGCTCGCCGAGGTCGAGGCCGAGGTGGAGCCGGACGACGCCATCGAGGGCGACCTGGTGGAGAGCTGGATCCGGATCGAGATCGATCCGGTGCGCCGCCCGGAGGCCCGTGAGCAGCTGCTCAACGAGGTGCGGCGGGTGCTCACCGACGTGCGGGACGCGGTGGAGGACTGGCCGCGGATGCGGCAGCGGGCCGTGGACATCGCCGAGGAGCTGGGTGGCAATCCGCTGCCGGTGCCGGACAAGGACGTCACCGACTCGATCGAGTTGCTCCAGTGGCTGGCCGCGGACCACTTCACCTTCCTCGGCTACCGGGAGTACCACCTGGACGAGGAGGGTTTCCTGAGCGCGGTGCCGGGCACCGGGCTGGGCATACTGCGCGGCGCCAGCAAGCCGCGCCGGCTCGCGTCCGAGATGGCCCCCGAGGTGTACGAGCGGGCCATGGAGCAGCGGCTCCTGATGATCACCAAGGCGAACTCGCGGGCCACCGTGCACCGTTCGGCGTACCTCGACTACATCGGCGTGAAGATGTTCGACGACGCCGGCCACGTGGTCGGCGAGCGCCGTTTCCTGGGCCTGTTCTCCAGCTCGGCGTACCGCACCAGCGTCCGTGAGCTGCCGGTGGTGCGCCGCAAGGTGCAGGAGGTGATGGACCGGTCCGGCCTGTCGCCCCGTGGCCACTCCGGCAAGGATCTGCTGCAGATCCTGGAGACGTACCCCCGCGACGAGCTTTTCCAGATCAAGACCGACGACCTGTACGAGGCGGTCATCGGTGTGCTGCGGATGGCCGGCCGCCGGCAGTTGCGCCTCTTCCTGCGCCGGGACGGGTACGGCCGGTTCATCTCCTGCCTGATCTACCTGCCCCGGGACCGTTTCACCACCGGCAACCGGCTGCGCATGCAGGAGATCCTGCTGCGGGAGCTGAACGGGGTGGGCGTCGACTACACCACCCGGGTCACCGAGCGGCTGCTGGCGCGGGTCCACTTCATCGTGCGTACCGACCCGGCCGCCCCGCCCGGTCAGCTCGACCCGAACGTGCTGGCCGAGCTGCTGGCCGACGCGACCCGGATGTGGGACGACGACTTCTCCCTGGTGCTGGAGCGCAAACTCGGCGATGAACCGGCCCGCCGGATGTTCCTGCGCTACTCGTCGGCCTACCCGGAGAGCTACAAGAACACCCATACGCCGTACGAGGGCATGCAGGATCTGGCCAAGCTGGAGCTGCTGGACGAGCCCGGCCAGCTGTCCATGCACCTGTTCCGGCGGCGCCGGGTGGGGCCGGACGGCATGCCCGAGCCGGACGAGCGGGACGTCCGGTTCAAGGTCTACCGGTACGGCGAGCCGATGATGCTGTCCGCCGTGCTGCCGGTGCTGCACTCGCTGGGTGTCCAGGTCACCGACGAGCGGCCGTACGAGATCCGCCGCGACGACGGTGTCATCTACCTGTACGACTTCGGCCTGCTGCCCCCGTCCGGCCATCGTGAGCTGGCCGAGGTGCGCCCGCAGGTGGAAAACGCCTTCGCGGCCGCCTGGCGGGGTGAGGCCGAGGTGGACGGTTTCAACGAGCTGGTGCTGCTGGCCGGCCTGACCTGGCGTCAGGTGGTGGTGCTCCGCGCCTACGCGAAGTATCTGCGGCAGACCGGCAACGTCTTCTCCCAGCGTTATCTGGAGTCGACGTTCACCACCTATCCGGAGATCGCCGGCCTGCTGGTGAGCCTGTTCGAGACCCGGTTCTCGCCGGCGCTGCAGCTGGGCGAGTCGGAGCGGGCCCGGAAGGCGGCCGAGGTCCGGGACCGGATCACCGAGCGGCTCGACCAGGTGGACAGCCTGGATCAGGACCGGATCCTGCGCTCCTACCTGACCCTGATCGAGGCGACGCTGCGGACCAGCTTCTTCCAGCGTGGTCCGGAGGGCCGGCCCAAGTCGTACGTCGCCTTCAAGCTCGATCCGCAGGCGATCCCGGATCTCCCGCAGCCGCGCCCCAAGTTCGAGATCTTCGTCTATTCGCCGCGCTTCGAGGGCGTACACCTGCGGTTCGGTGCCGTGGCCCGGGGGGGTCTGCGCTGGTCGGACCGGCGGGAGGACTTCCGGACCGAGGTGCTCGGCCTGGTCAAGGCGCAGATGGTGAAAAATGCGGTGATCGTGCCGGTGGGCGCCAAGGGCGGCTTCGTGCTGAAGCAGAAGCCGGGCGACCGGGACGAAGCGGTGGAGTGCTACAAGCGTTTCATCACCGCGCTGCTCGACGTCACCGACAACATCCAGAGCGGCAAGATCGTTCCGCCGCCGGAGGTGGTCCGGCACGACGGCGACGACCCGTACCTGGTGGTCGCCGCGGACAAGGGCACCGCCACGTTCAGTGACATCGCCAACCAGATCTCGGTCGGCAAAGAGTTCTGGATGGGTGACGCGTTCGCCAGCGGCGGCTCGGCCGGCTACGACCACAAGAAGATGGGCATCACCGCCCGCGGCGCGTGGGAGTCGGTCAAGAAACACTTCCGGGACCTGGGCGTGGACACCCAGTCCGAGGACTTCACCGTGGTCGGTGTGGGCGACATGTCCGGTGACGTGTTCGGCAACGGCATGCTGTTGTCGGAGCACATCCGGCTGGTGGCCGCCTTCGACCACCGGCACATCTTCCTGGACCCCGACCCCACATCATCGATTTCGTACGCCGAACGCAAGCGCCTGTTCGACCTGCCCCGCTCCTCCTGGGACGACTACGACAAGTCCCTGATCAGCGAGGGTGGTGGCGTCTACCCGCGATCGGCGAAGTCGATTCCGGTCAGCCCGCAGGTCCGGGAACGGCTCGGGCTCGGCGAGGCGCCGGTGATCAGCCCCGGTGACCTGATGCGGGCGATCCTGCGCGCACCGGTCGACCTGTTCTTCAACGGCGGCATCGGCACCTACGTGAAGGCCGGCTCCGAGTCGCACGCCGAGGTCGGTGACAAGGGCAACGACGCGATCCGGGTGAACGGCGCCGACCTGCGGGTCAAGGTGGTCGGTGAGGGCGGCAACCTGGGGCTCACCCAGCGTGGCCGGATCGAGTTCGCCCGCAACGGCGGCCGGGTGTTCACCGACTTCATCGACAACTCGGCCGGGGTGGACTGCTCCGACCACGAGGTCAACATCAAGATCCTGCTGGGTGGGGCGGTCGCCGACGGCGAGATGACCCTGCCGGAGCGGGACGAGCTGCTCGCCGCGATGACCGGCGAGGTCGGCGAGATGGTGTTGCGGGACAACTACGAGCAGGCCATGGCGCTCGGCAACGCCCGGTCGCAGGCGCACTCGCTGCTGCCGGTGCACCGGCGGATGCTGAAGGCCCTGGAGGAGCGCGGCGAACTCAACCGCGAGCTGGAGGCGCTGCCGTCGGACAAGGAGCTCGCGGTCCGGTCCGAGAACGGCGAGGGTCTGACGGCTCCGGAGTTCGCCGTTCTGCTGGCGTACGTCAAGATCAGTTTGGAGCGTGAGGTCCTCGCCGACGTCCTCGTCGACGAATCCTGGACCACCGGCGTCCTCACCCGGTATTTCCCGACGCCGCTGCGCGAGCGCTTCGCCGGCCGGATGGCCGGGCACCGGTTGCGGCGGGAGATCATCTCCACGTCGCTGGTCAACGAGGTGGTCAACCGCGGCGGTACGTCGTTCGTGCACCGCGCCATGGAGGAGAGCGGGGCGTCGGCCGCCGACGTCATCCGCGCCTATGTGGTCATCCGGGACGTCTACGGCCTGGAGGAGGTGTGGGCGGCCGGCGAGGCCCTGGACAACCGGGTGCCGACCACCGCGCAGACCCTGGTCTTCCTGGAGACCCGGCGGCTGCTCGACCGGGCGGTCCGCTGGCTGGTCAGCACCCGGCGGTCGCCGATCGACGTGGCCGGGGAGACCGCCCGGCTCCGGGCCGGCATCTCCGAACTGCTGCCGCGACTGCCCGAGGTGATGGTCGGCGCCGAACAGCGGGCCCTCACCGAACGCGCTCAGGAACTCAGCGAGAAGGGCGTCCCGGAGGACCTGGCCGGCGTGATCAGTCGGGTGTTCTACGGCTTCGGGCTGCTCGACATCCTGGAGACCGCCACCGCCGTCGGCCGGGACGCCGGCGAGGTGGCCCAGGTGTACTTCGTGATGTCCGCCCGGTTCGGTGTCGACGTGCTGCTGTCGCACATCTCCCGGCTGCCGCGCGGCGACCGGTGGCAGACCCTGGCCCGGATGGCTCTGCGGTACGACCTGTACGCCGCGCTGGCCGCCCTCACCGCCGAGGTCCTGCAGTCCACACCGGCGTCGGAGACCGCCGAGGACCGGGTCTCCGAATGGGAGCAGGTCAACGCCGCCTCGATCGCCCGCGCCTCGAACGCGATGGGCGACGTGGCGGACGCGCCGGCCGATCTGGCGGCGCTGTCGGTGCTGCTGAGGCAGATCCGCACCCTGGTCAAGACCTCGTCGGCGGCCTGACCGCGGGGCCGCACCCCGCGTGGTGATTTCCGGTGCGCTCCGCGCCGGAAATCACCACGTGGTCCCCGCTCCAGGTCCGTGTGGTGACTTGCGGTGTGCTCTGCGCCGGAGATCACCACGTGGTCCCCGGTGCAGGTCCGTG
>NZ_JBNZCE010000046.1:0-53861 GCF_050589265.1 Actinoplanes sp. G11-F43 | reverse complement strand
GACCTGGACTCAACGGAGCTTCGTCCATATCCGACACGCCAACGCAGGCACCGTCACTCACCGCCACTATCGATCATGAAACGGCCGTGAGAGCGCAGTAGAGGAGGAAACCCATGCAGCTTCTGGCCGTCGTAGGTGGCGGTGGTAGCAGCCCGTGGCCGCCGTGGGCGGTGGCGCTATTCATCGTCGTCTTCGTGGCGGTCGGGATCTTCGTCATCGTCGGCCTGATCCGTAAGAACCGCCGCCGCTAGCCCTGTTCCCACACGCCGACGGGCGCCCACAGTGTGGTGGGCGCCCGTCGGCGTTTCCTCCGTATCGCTCGACGAGCGCGCTGCCGATCGCGGCCGGCACAAGGCATGCGCGGTTGCTCAAGATCGAGCGTCCTCTTCTGCCGCCGGTAGGTCGTTGAGTTAGCTCAGCTCATCTGTGCGGCAACACCGGTTCGGCCTGCCGCAATACTCCACCTATGCGGTCTATCGAGGGTTGGGTGTCCGAGGACAATGTCGTCCGGTTTCTGGAGAAGATCAGCAGCTACATCGGGTACCACTACGACGCCCTCGACGAAGCCGCGCTTGCTGGCGCACTCGAACAAACCGACGATGAGTCGCCCGACGGCTGGTTCAGTTATCCGCTGGCGGGAACGCCGCCGGTGACGGCCTCGTTGGCACGGGCGACAGGCGGGAGCATAGTCAGCGTCCGGATACAGGGTGAGATCGATCCGATCTTGGCCGCGCGATTCGAGACGCTCCTGGACCTGCTGTAGTCGGGCTTACTCCCATGCCGCCGTCCGCGTGCGGAAGCAGGCCAGCATATACGGACCGGCGGGTCGCCGGTACCGTTCGGTCGTGCCTGCCGACGCCGAACGACATGACCGTCTCGTCGCGCTCTACCGCAACCGCGTCGCCGGCTACGAAGGCGTGCCTGACGACTATTCGCGACGCTGGAGCCGGTGGTGTCAACATCTGTTGCAGTACGGCGGCGAGCTCGTGGTTCCCCACCGGCATCCGGAGCACCACCTCGACGACCTCCTCGCCAGCGCCGCTATCCAGCCGGCGCCCAGCCGATTCGTGCCGGGTGACGACAACGGCTGCCACGCCAACGCGGCAATGCTGTGGACCGACGGGATGGTAGCGGCGATCGGCACCGGCTACGCCCTCTCCGACGACGGGCTGTGGCGCCAGCACTCCTGGGGTGTCGACGCCGATGGTGCCCCGGTCGAGACCACGGCCGCTCGAATCAGCTACGTCGGTATCACCCTCACCGCGGTGCCGGCTCTCCAGTTCGCCGTCAGCAACGCCGGTGACCACGTCAAGGCAGCGCTCAAGGCCAACGAGCCGCGCTCCCGTGAGCTGACCGCGATCCTGATCGAAGCCCGACGCCAATACACCAGCATTCGACCCGAATGATCTTCTCGGCCTGGTCCGCGGACATCCGCTCATGCCGCAGTCCGGGGACTTGGGGTGGCGTCGCCATTGCGGCCGGTCGTTCGCGGGGCGGGACCGCTGGCTTAGGCTGCCTGAGTGAGTGCGCCGGATGTTCTGAGCATCGGCAGGTTGTCGAAAGGGCTCTTCGTCGAGTACCTCGGCGAGACGACCACCGACGATCTGATGGTGGGAATGGGAGATCCACCTCCCATATGCGACCGCCTATGGAGCGGCCATCCCGGAGTCATCTGGGAGCCGGCGCCGCAGCATGTCCAAGTGACATGGGTGGGGTTGGAGGACACGGTACAGAGCTTCGGATTCGGATACAGCTGCAATGACGACGGCCTCTATTCGCTGGGCGTCATCACAGCCTCGGACTACGAGGAGCGACGCCGTCGCGTACTGGCCGGGCACGCACCGCAGGACTGAATGACGCGCAGCACCGTGCTGTCAGTGCTCCGGGGTGCGCAGCACGGTGTCGAGCCGGCCGTCGCGGTCTGTGTCGAGGTAGGTGAGCTCGGGTATCCCGTCACCGTCGAGGTCGAGTTGCACCACGTCGGCGATACCGTCACCGTCGAGGTCGGTGACCACCTCGATCGATCCGTCCGGACGCCGACTGACAATCGAATTGGCGGTGGTGGCGACCGGGCCTGCCGGTCCGGGGACGGACGGCGATCCAGGCGCCGAGAATGGTAGTGAGCCGGGCCGGCCGGCGTGCGTCCCGACCGGGCCGTCGGTGCCGGCCGGATCGATCTCCTCTTCGGAGGGGTAGACGTCGCCGTGCAATGCCGGATCACGGTAGGTACTCATCTCCTTGAGGTTCCCTGACGGACCCGGCGGTAACCGTCGAAGCAGTAGATGACAACCGCACCGTGGTTGCGCAGACTGGCGATCATGAGTGTTGGCGCGGGCTCCATACGGTTGCTGAAGGTTCCCTATGACTCGGGGCATCTCGATGTCCGTATGGGAGCCGGGCCGACGGCACTGGTCAGGGCAGGTGCGGCCCGACAACTGCGTGATCAGGGCCTCCACGTGCGGGAGCGGCTCATCGAGGTGGCGTCGTGGCGGGCCGAGGTCCGGACCGCTTTCGAGCTGCAGAAGCTCGTCGCGGACGAAGCCGCAGCGGCCCACGCGGCGGGTGAAGTGCCGATGCTGCTGTCGGGCAACTGCAATACCACGGTGGGAATGATCGCTGCTCTGACGGCGCCGGATCGCCGTGTGGGCGTGGTGTGGCTCGACGCGCACGGCGACTTCAACACCCCTGACACCGATGCGTCAGGATTTCTGGACGGACATGGACTGGCGATGGTCGTCGGGCGTTGCTGGACCGCGCTGACCTCCGTGATCGCGGGCTTTCAGCCGGTGCCGGAGGACCGGGTGGTGCTCGTCGGCGCGCGCAGTCTGGACTCAGCGGAACAGTCGGCTCTACAAAGCTCGTCGGTGGCATGGATGCCGCCGGATCACGCTCGTGACCTGAACGACCTTCGCCGAACTATTGAGGACCTCGCCGACCGCGTCGACGTGGTGCACGTTCATGTGGATCTCGACGTGCACGATCCCTCGATCGCGCCAGCGAACAGCTATGCCGCCGCGAACGGACTGTCCGCCAACGAAGTACAACAGGTGGTGCGGCAGGTCGCCATCCGGATCCCGGTCGCCTCGGCGACGCTGGCCTCCTATGATCCGGCCTACGACCCACACGGGCGAATGGCACGCACGGCCTTGGAGCTGTTGACGCTACTGGCCCGCCTTGCCGGTCGACCCGGATCAGACCGCCTCCAGGGTCCGGATCCGGGGGATCGGTGACGGCAGCAGCCACAGCACCGACAGGACCCCGCCGGCCGCCGCCACCAGCAGGCTCGGGCGGATCCCGGCCGCGGTGCCGAGCAGGCCGCCGAGCAGTGCGCCCAGCGGGCGGATCCCGTAGTTGACGGAGAGGCGTCGCCACTCCGGGGTCAGTCCGGGCTCGACGTCGGTGATCCACTGGACCGGGAGGCCGGCGTACCGCTGGAACATCTCCTGGGTGAGTGAGCGGGCCGCGCTGGTGGTGGCCTCGTCGCCGTCCTCCGGGGAGCTGAACCGGAAGCCCCGGCCGACCGCCTCCCAGCGGCGCTGGCGGCGGTCCGGGCCGGGTTCGGCGTCGCGCACCAGACCGAATCCGGCCAGGTGGCGCAGGTGCCAGCTGGTCACCGTGGGGGTGGCGCCGACGTCCGGCGCCAACTGGGTGGCGGTGGCCGGCCCGTTGCGGCGCAACACATCGAGAATTGCCAGCCGTACGGGGTGAGCCAGCGCCCGCATCGTCTGCGGATCGGTGATCTCGACGTCGCCCAGGGGGTTGCTCATAACGTGAGAGTGTTCTCTCACAAACTCTGAGAGTCAACTCTCAGATCTGCCAGCACGCCGCAATGGTCACTGGCCCACACCTCGTCCACCGGCTCGCTGAACACCCGGCGGCAGTCCACGACATCGAACGGCGGCCCGTGCACACCGCAGCGAACCATCACGTAGTCGATGCGGCGGCCTCGCTCCAACGGCATCTCACCCGTGCGTACCAGCGGATTCACCGGGGTGAAGGTGTGCCCCGGATCGTCCGGGTGGACCGCGGCCCAGGCGTCGCGGTAGGCCACGCTCACCCCGTGCAGCGACTGCTTACCGGTCCAGAACCGGACACTCGCGGCGTCGGGGGAGTCGTCGAAATCCCCGGCCAGGATCACCGGCATCGGACGCTCGGCCACCCGCTCCTCGACGAACCGGGCACAGGCCACCGCCTGCAACTCGCGCTCGACCGCGTACCCGATCTGCCAGGCCGGTTTGTGATGGACGAACAGCAGCGGGCCGTACGGCGGCGGCGCCTCGATCGTGGCCACCACGGCCGCGCTCCACGGCAGATCCACCCGCCCGGTGACCCGCAGATCCACCTCGTGCACCGGCCCGGCCGGCCAGCGGCTGGCCAGCACCGCGCCGACCCCGTCAGCGGACCGCCGGGAATGCGCGACCAGGTGATACCCGGCACCGAGCAGATCGGCGGCCCGCTCGTCCACCTCCTGCAGGGCGACCAGGTCGGGCCGCCATCCGGCCAGCCCGGCCCGGATCAGCGGGCGCCGCCGCTCCCATCCGCCGTTTCCCGGCGACAGGACGTTGAGAGTGAGAATCCGCAGAGTCATGCCCCATGGATGACCCGCCGGCGGTCAGCGACGCGCGGCCGCCGTCAGAATCTCGGTGACCACACGCTCGGCGGCGTCCGGGCGGCCGTGCTCGGCGGCGGCCCGGCCCATCGCGTCACGCCGGTGCGGGTCCACCATCAGCTCCGAGATCGCCGCGTGCAGGTGCTCCGGGGTGGCGGTCTCCTTGTCCAGCATCACCGCGGCGCCCTGCTGCGACAGGTGCCGGGCGGTGATCCGCTGCTCGTCACCGGCCGACACCGGGTACGGCACCAGGATGCACGCCTTGCCCAGCGCGGTCAGCTCGGCCACCGTGCCGGCGCCGCTGCGGGCCACCACCACCGCGGCCGCCGCCAGCACGTCCGGCAGCTCGTCGTGGATGAAGTCGACCACCCGGTAGCGCTGCGCCAGGTGCGGCGGCAGGCCGCGCGCCACCTCCTGCATCTCGGCCAGGCTCAGCCCGCCGCACTGGTGCACGATCTGACAGTGCGGCAGCAGGCCGGCCAGGGCGCCGGTCAGCATCCGGTTGATCTGCTGGGCGCCGGAGGCGCCACCGGTCACCAGCACGAGTGGTACGGCCGGGTCCAGCCCGTACGCCGCCAGCCCCTTCGCCGGATCGCCGCTGAGCACCGCCGGGCGCACCGGGTTGCCGGTGACCACCGCGCGGGAGCGGGCCTTCTCCGGCAGATGCTCCAGGGACGCCTCGTGGCTGAGCAGGATCCGGGTGGCCACCCGGGCCAGGATCCGGTTGGCCAGGCCGAGGCTCAGGGTCTGCTCGTGCATCAGGTACGGCACCCGGAACAGCGCCGCGGCCAGCCCGATCGGCACCGACACGAACCCGCCGGTGCTGAGCACCACCGCCGGTTTGGTCCGGGCCACCGTCATCGCCGCCTGCAGGATGCCCAGCGGGATCCGGAACGCGTCGACGAAGTTGCGGGCCAGCTCCTTCGGGTTGGGGGAGCGGCGCAGCTTGCCGGTGGTGACCGCCCGGAACGGGATGTCGTTACGGGCGGCGATCTTCGCCTCCAGGCCCTCGGCGACACCGACCCAGAGCAGCTCGGGCCGGTCACCGGTCTCGGCGAGCCGGGCCTGGAGGGTGTGCACCGTGGTCAGCGCCGGGTAGGTGTGCCCGCCGGTGCCACCGCCGGTGACGATCATGCGCAGCGTGTGCAGTCGCTGAGTGCTGTAGAGGGACATACGAGTCACTTCCGCCGATCGTGGTACCGGGACGAGGCGAGCATTCTAACGACTCCGGTCCGGTGCCACCGTCACCGTGTGATCAAGACGAGCCGCCCGCACCGGGTCAGTGGCCGCCGGCCAGTGCCTCGCCCAGCGGGGTACGGGTGTGCAGCACCCGCGGGCCGGCGCGCCGGCTGGCCACCATCCCGCACGACACCGCCGACGAGCCGACCATGGAGTCGATGCAGGAGATGGACCCGGCCGAGCTGGCGGCCGTGATGGCCGCCGTGGACGGGTTCAACACGGCGCTGACCGAGGCCGGCGCGTTCGTCACCGCCGGTGGGCTGTACCCGCCGTCGACGGCGGTCACCGTGGATGCCACCGGTGGCGAGGCCAAACGCATTCCGGGGCCGTTCGTCGAGGCGACCCAGTACGTCGGCGGGTTCTGGATCATCAACGCCGACGACGAGGAGGCCGCCCTGGTCTGGGCCGAGCGGTGCTCGGCCGCGGTGCAGTCCCGGATCGAGGTGCGCGCGCTACAGGGGTGAACCGTCACCCGGACGGGTAAGCCGTTCGCCCGATGGAGATCCGCTCCACGGTGGACGAGGGTGAACGGTCATGCGAAGACTTGCGTTGTTCGTCGGGGTCGTGGTCGCTTCTTCGCTGTCGCCGGCCACACCGGCGGCCGCCGCGCTGCCGGACCGGCTGACTCATCTCGGCAACGCCAAGCAGGTCATCGTGGTCAGCGGCGACAGCTGGTCGTCGACGTACGCGACGGTGCGGGCGTACCAGAAGGGGTCGGACGGCAAGTGGCGGCTGAAGTTCGCCACGATGAAGGCGCGGATCGGCTACGGCGGCTGGAAGTGGGCCGCCGACCGGGTGCAGGACACCGGGCAGACCCCGGCCGGTACGTTCCGGATCACCGAGGCGTTCGGGGTTCGGGCCGACCCGGGGACCACTCTGCCGTACCGGAAGGTCGACAAGAACGACTACTGGGTCGGCGACAACAAGGACGCCAAGACGTACAACATGTTCCAGCCGTCCGCCTCGGCGAAGCGGACCTGGCGCAAGTCGCAGGCGGAACGCCTGGCGGCCTATCCGACCCAGTACGCGCACGCCGCGGTGATCGATTTCAACCGCCCGGCGGGGGTGCGCTGGGATGCCAAGCGCGGCCAGTACGCGACGAGCACCCCGGCGAACACCCGGCGCGGCTCGGCGATCTTCCTGCACGCCAGCGGGAAGGGCTCGACCGCCGGCTGTGTGTCGGTGAGCCGGGCGAACATGGTGCGCCTGCTGAAGTGGATGAAGCCGGCGAAGAAGCCGCGCATCGTGATGGCCCCGTCATCGGCTCTCGACCGGGCCTGACGGCTCGGCGCCCAGCAGCGGCGGCGCGCACGGGTCGCAGAAACTGGGCGTCTTCGCGGTGAGCCGGGCCGGCACCAGCAGCCAGGCCAGTATCGCGCCACCGGCCATCAGGCCGGCACAGATCAGCATCGAGGTCCGGTAGACCGGCGCCAGCTCGGCCGGATCGGTCAGGCTCCCGGCGCCCAGCCCGGCCGCCAGCGGCAGCACCGCCACCGACAGCAGGCCCGCCGCCCGCGCCACCGCGTTGTTCACCCCTGAGGCGATGCCGGCCCGGGAGTCGTCCAGGGCGCCGAGTGCCGTCGCGGTCAGCGGTGCGACGAGCAGGGACAACCCCAGCCCGAAGACAATCACCGGCGGGAGTACGTCCACCAGATAGGCCGCGCCCGGGCCCACCATCGACAGCCAGATCAGCGCCACCGCGCAGACCAGCGGCCCCACCGTCATCGGCAGCCGGGGACCGGTCCGCTGGGCCAGTGCCCCGGACCGGGCCGACAGCAGCAGCATCAGCACGGTGATCGGCAGCAGGGCCAGACCGCCGGCCAGCGCGGTGAACCCGGCCACCACCTGCAGATTGATCACCACCAGGAAGAACACCCCGCCGTTGGCCGCGTACACCAGGAAGGTCACCGCGTTGGCGCCGCTGAACGCCGTCGACCGGAAGATCCCCAGCGGCAGCATCGGATGCGCCGACCGGCGTTCGGCCAGCACGAACGCGAGCAGCCCGGCGACCCCGGCGGCCAGCGTGCCGAGCACCACCGGATCACCGGGGCCGTCGGCCGGCCAGGCGGTGAACCCGTAGGTCAGCCCGCCCAGCCCGATCGCGCAGGTGAGCAGGCCGGGCACGTCGAAGGTCCGCGCGGCGGCCGGGTCCCGCGACTCCGGCACGTGCCGGGCGGCCACCCACAGCACCAGCGCGGCCACCGGCACGTTGATCAGGAAGATCCACCGCCAGCTGCCGATCTCCACCAGCCAGCCGCCGAGGAACGGGCCGAGCGCCCCGCCGATGCCGCCCAGCCCGGACCAGGCGCCGACCGCCCGGGACCGGTCGTCGGGATCGAACGACGCCTCCAGGATGGCCAGGGCGCCCGGGGTGAGCAGCGCCCCGCCGACACCCTGCAGGATGCGTGCCGCGATCAGCAGCTCGATGGTCGGCGCCAGCCCGCAGAGCAGCGACGCGAGGGCGAACCAGGTGACGCCGATCAGGAACACCCGGCGGCGCCCGAACCGGTCGCCGAGTGAACCGCCGAGCAGCACCAGCGAGGCCAGGCTGAGCGCGTAGCCGTTGACCGTCCACTGCAGGCCGGCGGCGCCGGCGCCGAGATCCCGGCCGATCGTGGGCAGGGCGATGTTGACCACCGTGCCATCGATGAACGCGAGGCTGGACCCGAGCACGGTGGCCAGCAGGACCCACCGGCCGGCGGCTGATCGATAGCGCATGCGATCACCCTAGATTCCGCGTGGTGGATCGCGTAGGGCCGCGGCGTGGCCCGGAACCCTCGCGACAGGACGCCGCGCGCCGATCCCGTACAGCGGTGAGAATGGCCGGATGCAGCTGTACGGGATTCCGGTGTCCGTTGATCAGGCCGGCAGTTCGGGGATCCGGGCCAGGGTGGGCGAGCAGGTGACGCTCGGGCTGAGCCTGCGCTGCCACCGTCGCGAACCGGCAGGCGACGGGGACGGCACCGGCGAGGGGATCGTCGGGTTCGCGGTCGCGGCCGCCCGGGAATCCTTCTACGGCGGGTGGGTGCTGTCGGCGGCCGGGGTTCCGTTCCACGTCACCGAGGAGTCGGCCAAGGACGAGGTCGCGTTCATCGCCGACGCCAAAGCCCGGCCCGGCCAGGTGGTGGTGCGGGTGCGCGGCCAGGTCCGGGTGGCCGACGATCGCGTGATCGAGGACGTACGCGATCGGTGGGATCTGGATCTGACCAGAACCTGGACGGTCCGGCGAATCGTGCGGCTCGCCGGCGACCGGCCGGCCGACGACTTCGAGCAGGCCACCGGCTTCCTGCTCGACCTGGAACTGGCCTAGGTCCGGTGTGGGATTCCGCTCGGGGCACGGCGCCCGCGTCGGCGAACCCGTCCCGCTCGGCCTCACCCTCGGCGCGACCCTAGAACGGTGACACCGTCAGCTGGATCAGCGCCAGAAACGCCAGCGCCACGGCCAGGATCACGTAGGCCACCGCGGTCCGCCGTAACCCCTCCTTCCGGGCGACGGCGGCGATCCCCAACGGTGCCAGGAAGAAGAACGCCACCGTCACCACGGCCATCCCTTTTGTTGCCAGGTCCAGACCGGCGGACCGGTTCGGGTCCTTCCAGTCGGTGAATGCGATCACCAAGGTCACCCATGCCGCACCCGCCGAACCCGCCAGCCATCCCACTGTCAAGGCGAACACCGTGAACCCCGCGACAATCGGTGACTTCGACGCCCGGCCATCTGTCATGGGCGACACGGTAGGGGTTACAGGCGAGCCAGGGCGGAGGGCGGATCCTCGATGGCGTCGGCAACGGTCCGCAGAAAGCCGGCCGCCGCCCCACCGTCACAGATCCGATGGTCGAAGACAAAGGACAACTGCGTCACCTTTCGTACGGTCAACGCCCCGTCCACCACCCACGGCCGATCGATGATGCGACCGATTCCGAGCATGGCGACCTGCGGGTGGTTGATGATGGCGGCACTGCCGTCGACCCGGAACGCCCCGTAGTTGTTCAGCGTGAACGTGCCCGCCGACAGTTCCGCCGGGGTGGCCTCACCGCGCCGGGCCCGATCGGTCACCTCACGGATCGCGGTGTCCAGGCCGGAAGTGGTCATCGACTGCGCGTCCGGAACCGCCGGAACCACCAGCCCGCGGCCGGACTGCACCGCGATACCCAGGTTGATCCGGTCCAGTTCGACGATCTCCTGACGCTCGGTGTCCAGGCGTGCGTTGAACACCGGGTAGGCCCGCAGCCCCGCGACCACGAACCGCGCCACATACGCGAGCAGCCCGGGGGAGGGATACCGCTGACGTAGCTCCCACAGCGGTGTGGCATCGACGTCCACCCAGATGGTGGCCTCCGGAATCTCGGCCCGGCTCCGGCTCAGCACCGCCGACACAGCCTTCCGGAACCCGCTCAGCGGGACCCGTCGCTCGCCGTTCAGTTCTCCGCTCGGGGCGACCTGACGCTCCCCGTGCAGCTCTCCGCTCGGGGCGAGCCGACGCTCCTCGGTCCGCGCAGCCTGCCGGTCTCGGCTCAGCGGAACCCGTCGCTCCCCGGTCGGCGTGGGCGCGGGCGCGGCGATCGCGGCGTCCACGTCCCGGCGGGTGATCAGCCCGCCCGGCCCACTCCCGCGAACGGTGGCCAGATCGACCCCGCCCTCCCGCGCCAGCCGGCGAACCAACGGAGACGACACCAGCGGTTGATTCGCCCACGTCGAGGGCGGAGGGTCACCCGCCGCCGGCACGGTTTGGCGGTGAGTAGACAGAACGTTCTGCTCAGGGGTGGGTGGTGTGGCAGTGGTGGGGGTGGTGGTTGGTGAGTTCGCGGTTTGGCGGTGTGTAGACAGAACGTTCTGCTCAGGGGTGGGCGGTGTGGCAGCGGCCGGCGCGGTGATTGGTGAGCTCGCGATTTGACGAGTGGGAGACGGAACGTTCTGGCCGGGGGTTGGCGGTGGGGCGGCGGGCTGGGGGTTGGGAGACGGAACGTTCTGCCCAGGGGGCGCCGGTGAGGCGGCGGGTCGGCCGTGGATAGACGGAACGTTCTGTTCGGGGGCGGCGGGCGAACCGGTAGGCGTGGGAGTGGACCGGGAGCGCGGGCGACGATGGCGTACCGCTGCCTTCTCGGGGGTTGTGCCGTAACCGACCAGAACGTTTCCGGAACCGGTGGTGTCGGGGGACGCGACGGTCAGCAGGGGAGCGCCCACGTCGAGGGTCGTCCCTTCCGGGGCGTGGCGGGTGGCCACCCGGCCGGCGTGCGGGGACGGTACCTCGACAACCGCCTTGGCGGTCTCCACCTCGACCACCGGCTGGTCCACTTCGATCAGATCACCCTCGGCCACCAGCCAGCGGACGATCTCCGCCTCGGTCAAACCTTCACCCAGATCGGGAAGGAGAAAGGTCTGCCCGGCATCGGGCCGCGGGGCCGCGGAAGTGGGGGCGGCGGAAGAGGGGGGAGTGAGGGCAGGGGCAGGCGAGGGAACAGGGGCGGGAGATGCCGGCGCGGGGGACGGTGGCGGCGGCATCGGGGAGGTGGTCACGCGTACTCCCATTGCAGATCGTCGACCGTGTCGAGGATGCGGTCCACCGACGGGAGGTGGAGGTGTTCGAGTTTCGGCGGCGGATAGGGGATGTCGAAACCGGTCACCCGGCGGATCGGGGCGTGCAGGGAGTGGAAGCAGCGTTCGGTGACGCGGGCCACCACCTCGGAGGACACGCTGGCGAAACCGGCCGCCTCGGCGATCACCACGGCCCTCCCGGTGGAACGGACGGCCGCGCACACCGTCTCGTCGTCGAACGGGACGATCGAGCGCAGATCCACCACCTGCAGGCTGCGGCCCTCCTGGGCGGCGGCCTCGGCGGCCTCCAGCGCGACCGGCACCGCGGGACCGTAAGCGATCAGGGTGGCGTCGGTTCCGGGCCGGCGGATCACCGCCTTGCCGATCGGCGGTACGGGGGTGTCCAGGTCGGCTTCGGCGCGGGCGAAGTACAGCTTCTTCGGTTCCAGGAAGACCACCGGGTCGGGTGACGCGATGGCGTGCCGCAGCAGCCCGTACGCGTCGGCCGGCCCGGACGGGGCGACCACGTGCAGACCGGGCGTGTGCGCGTAGTAGGCCTCGGACGAGTCGCAGTGGTGTTCGACGCCGCCGATGCCGCCCGCGTACGGCACCCGGATCACCAACGGCAGGGTGACCCGGCCGCGGGTGCGGTTGCGCATCTTCGCGGCGTGGCTGATCAGCTGCTCGAACGCCGGGTAGGCGAACGCGTCGAACTGCATCTCGACGATCGGGCGCATGCCGTTCATGGCCATTCCGATCGCCATGCCGAGGATGCCGGATTCGGCGAGCGGGGTGTCGAAGCAGCGCTGGTCGCCGAATTCGGCGGTGAGGCCGTCGGTGATCCGGAAGACGCCGCCGAGCGGGCCGACGTCCTCGCCGAACATCACCACGGTCGGGTCGGCGCGCATGGCGTCGCGCAGGGCCCGGTTCAGGGCGTGGGCCATGGTCGGTTTCTCAGACATCGCGGGCCGCCTCGTCGGCGACGAGCGCCTGCTGGTCACGCAACTGGGGGGTGGGCTCGGCGTACACGTACGCGAAAAGGTCCCGGTAGTCGGTGACCGGTTCCTCGTTCAGGCCGGTGCGCATCCGCTCGGCGATCAGTGAGGCTCGGTCCGCGTACTCGATGTCGGTGTCGTCGTCGAGCAGACCGCGGGCCCGCAGGAACGCCGCCAACCGCGTGATCGGGTCCTTGGCCAGCCACGGCGTGACCTCGTCGGATGATCGGTATCGGCCAGGGTCGTCGGCGTTGGTGTGCGCCTGCACGCGGTAGGTGTGCGCTTCGACCAACTGCGGGCCCGCACCGGCGCGGGCCCGGGCGACCGCACCGCCGAGCACGCTGAGCAGGGCGGCGACGTCGTTGCCGTCGACCCTTTCGCCGGGAATGCCGTAGCCGACGCCCTTGTGCGCGAGTGACGGCGCGGCGGTCTGGCGGTGCAGCGGCACCGAGATGGCGTACTCGTTGTTCTGAACGAAAAAGACGACTGGGGTACGGAACACCGCGGCGAAGTTGAGTGCCTCATGGAAATCGCCCTCGCTGGTGGCGCCGTCGCCGCAGAGCGCCATGACGACGGTCGGTTCGCCGCGCAGCCGGGCCGCGTGGGCCACCCCGACCGCGTGCAGCAGGTGGGTGGCCAGGGGCGTGGCCTGCGGCGCGACCATCCTGTCGTACGGGTCGTAACCACTGTGCCAGTCACCGCGCAGCAGGGTGAGGGCCTGCACCGGGTCGACGCCGCGGGCCACGATCGCCGCGGTGTCGCGGTAGGTGGGGAACAGCCAGTCACCGTCGTCGAGCACCTGCACGCAGGCGACCTGGCAGGCTTCCTGGCCGTGCGACGACGGGTAGACCGCGAGCCGGCCCTGCCGGACCAGGGCGCTGGCCTGGTCGTTGAGGCGACGAGCGGAGATCAGTGCAGCGTACGCGTGGATGAGTGCCTGCGGGTCGGGCATGTCCTGGCCGACGGGAACGGGGTGGCCGTCCGGGTCGATGAGCGTCACCGGCTCCGTGGACGGCAGCAGGAGAGCTGCGTCACGTGTCATGCAGGGATTGTGTCCAGCGCGCCAATCGAACACCATAGGTGGCCGAAGAACGAGATATCTGTTCGCATTCCGGCCCGTGTGGTGGCCGATCGTCCAACGTGACAGGGGAACGATGGGGCTCGACGATACCGATCGGCTGATTCTCGACGCGCTGACCGCGGACGGCCGGATGTCGATGCGGACCCTTGCCGAGACGTTGCACATCTCGCGGGCCAACGCGTACGCCCGGGTCGCCCGCCTGCAGCAGACCGGGGTGATCCGCGGCTTCCACGCCGACGTCGATCCGGTCGCCGCCGGGCTGACCACCGCCGCGTACGTCACGGTCAACCTGCATCAAGCCGACTGGCGTGAGGTTCTGGGCCGGCTGCGGGCGCTGCCCGGGGTGGTGCACATCGGGCTCGTCGGCGGTGACTTCGACGTGATCCTGCTGGTCCGGGTGGCCGACAACACCGAGCTGCGGCGGCTGGTGCTGGACGAGATCCAGGGGATGCCGGGGGTGAACAGCACCCGGACGCTGCTGCTGTTCGAGGAGTCGACACCGGTCCGTCGGGTAGAAAGGCACGGTGCGGATGATTAGGTGCGGTTTGGCGGCTCTGCTTCTGGTCGGCCTGGCCGGGTGTTCGGCACCCGACGAGGCCGGCGCCTCGCCCGAGGAGAAGGCCGCGGTCGTGTCGCCGCCGGCCGGGCTGGCGCCGACGGTGATCGCGGCGACCGGGGAGACGCCGTTCGATCAGGAGCGGACGTTGCAGGCTCCGGCCGGGTGGAAGGTCAGCGTCTGGGCCCGGGTGCCGAGCGCGCGGCTGCTCGCGTGGACGCCCGACGACCGGCTGCTGGTGTCACGGCCCGAATTCGGCGACGTGCTGGCACTCGCCGGCGGGCAGCAGCAGACCCTGATCGAAGGGCTGAACCAGCCGCACGGGCTCGACTTCGACGGCGACACGCTCTACGTGGCCGAGAGTGATCAGGTCAACGCGTACGCGTACCGCAATGGGGTCGTCTCGGACCGCAAGGTCGTGGTGGACGATCTCCCCGACGACAAGAGCCCCGACCTGCGCGGGAAGTATTCACACGCGCTGAAGAGCGTGGCGATCGGCGACGACGGCGCGATCTACGTGTCGGTCGGCTCGACCGGCAACATCTCGGTCGAGGACCGGGCGGCCAGCCCCGAGCGGGCGACGATCCTGCGGGCACCCAAGGGTGGCGGCGAGCCGTCCGTCTACGCGCGGGGCGTCCGCAACGGCACCGGGCTCGCCGTCGACCCGGACGGTCACGTGTGGACGGCCGTCAACCATCGCGACAACGTCGCCGACCCGAACGGTGACGTCGAGCAGTCGTACGTCAACGACCACCCGATGGAACAGCTGGCCCGGCTGACCGAGGGCCGCGAACTGGGCTGGCCCTACTGCAACCCGGACCCGCAGCTGGAGCCCACGATCAGCTACAGCGACCGGCCCTTCCTGCGGGACATGCAGACCAACCCGGACGGCACGAAACTCGACTGCGACGCGCTGCCACCGACCGAGCAGGGGATGGGCGCGCACTCGGCCCCGCTCGGCCTGAGCTTCGTCACGCTGCCGTCGCCGGGCGCCCTGGTCGGCATCCACGGCTCGTGGAACCGCAACCCGCCGCGCCCGCCGGAGGTGTCGTTCTACGCGTGGAAGGACGGCACACTCGGCCCGCAGCAGACCGTGCTGACCGGCTTCCAGCTGGAGGACGGCTCCCGCTGGGGCCGCCCGGTGATGGCGGTCCAGGGCCCGGACGGCGCCCTGTACGTCAGCGACGACCACGCCGGCGCCATCTACCGGGTGACCACCGCCTGACCGGGCACGTCGGGAAAGACTGACAATCCGCGTCAGGTTTTGCTGGCAGGGTCGTCCGCATGGAAAAGGATCTGGCAGGAAAGGTCGCGCTGGTGGCCGGGGCGACACGTGGGGCCGGGCGGCAGGTCGCCGTGCAGCTCGGGGCGCGCGGCGCGACCGTCTACGCGACCGGGCGCACCACCCGGGACAAACGGTCGGAGATGGACCGGCCGGAGACGATCGAGGAGACCGCCGAGCTCGTCACCGCGGCCGGTGGGGTCGGCATCGCGGTCCCGGCCGACCACCTGGACGCTGATCAGGTGCGGACACTGGTCGAGCGGATCGACACCGAGCACGGCCGTCTCGACGTGCTCGTCAACGACATCTGGGGTGGTGAGCTGCTGTTCAGCTGGGACGCCAAACTGTGGGAACACGACCTGGACAAAGGGCTGCGGATTCTCCGGCTCGCCATTGACACGCACATCGTGACGAGCCATTTCGCGTTGCCGTTGTTGATTCGCACGCCGGGTGGGCTGGTCGTCGAGATGACCGACGGCACCGCCGAATACAACGCCGGCAACTATCGGGTCTCGTTCTTCTACGATCTGGCCAAATCCTCGGTGCTGCGGATGGCTTTCGCACAATCCAAGGAGCTTGCGCCGTACGGCGGAACGGCTGTCGCCCTGACCCCCGGCTGGCTGCGCTCGGAGTTGATGCTGGAGCACTACGGCGTCACCGAGGACAACTGGCGCGACGCGTGCACGGCCGAGCCGCACTTCGCCATCTCGGAGACACCCGCCTATGTCGGCCGGGCGGTGGCCGCGCTCGCCGCTGATCCGGACCGGTCACGCTGGAACGGCCAGTCACTGTCGAGTGGACAGCTCGCCCAGGTGTACGGCTTCACCGATGTCGACGGCAGCCGGCCCGACGCGTGGCGTTATGTGGTCGAAGTGCAGGACGCCGGGAAACCGGCCGACGTCACCGGCTACCGCTGATAGTGCTCGTGGAGTCGTGGCGCGGCGGCCCGCATCCGCTCGCGCAACGGCTCCGGCGACAGCACCTCGGCCTCCGGCCCCAGACGAAGCAGCTGGTCATAGGCGACTTCCAGAGATTCGAGCGGCAGCCGTACGACAATCCGCCCTTGATCGTCAGGGGTTGACGCGGTGGCCTCCGCGGCCTGCACCGCGGGCGGCTCCACCGCGAACCGCAGCGCCCGCATCCCGTCCGCGCTCAACCGCACCGTCACCTCGACCGTCGCCAGCTCCCGCTGGAACCGCTCGGACCGCTCCGCCCACACCGCCGCCAGATCGAACGACGCGTCCCGGGCGAACCGCTCACCGTCCGTCTCGACTGACCGGATCCGGTCAACGCGATAGATGCGCGGCTCACCGTCAACCCGCGCGACCAGATACCAGACACCCCCTTTCAAAACGACGCCGTACGGGTGGATCAGGCGCGACACCTCGGCATCCCTGCGCTGGTAGCGCACCGTCACCACCAGGTCCTGCCACACCGCGCCGACCAGATCGGTCAGCATCGGCGGTGGTTCGCCGTGGTGGAACCAGCCCGGCACGTCCAGATGGAACCGCTGGGTGCGCCGCAGCCGCGACGGCAGCGCCTTCAGCGAGGCGCTGTCCAAGAGATCGCTCAGGCCCATGTCACGCACCGGACCGTCCAGCCCGAGCAGGAACAGCGCCTCCGCCTCGGCCTGATTCAATCCGGACAGCCGGGTGCGGTAGCCGTCCACCAGCCGGTACCCGCCGAGCCGGCCCTGCTCGGCGTAGACCGGCACCCCCGCCGCGCTCAGCTCGCCGATGTCGCGGTAGACGGTCCGCTCCGAGACACCCAGCTCGGCGGCCAGTTCGGCGGCGGTCACCGTGCCCCGCGATTGCAGCAGCAGAACCATGGTGAACAAGCGGGACGTACGCATCCCGCCATTCTCCGATCATCCGATCGTTGACACGACGGCCCCGTGAACACATCCATCGACCGACGCGACGAACCGGCCCCGATTGCGAACCTTTATCCAGTCGGCCAGAGCCGATCGACAGCTGAGGAGATGAAGATGAATTACGCGGGATGGTTCACTCGGGTCGTCACCAACACCATCGACGGGCTCGTGTTCCTTCCGGCCGGAATCGCCGGTCTGACAGCGGGTGAGGACAGCCTGATCGCGGTCGGCCTCACCGTGCTGGCGATCGTGCCGTTCGCGTACAACCGCTGGTTCCTGGCCGGCCGCACCGGACAGAGCTGGGGCCGCAAGGTCCTCGGGGTGCGCCTGGTCGGCGCCGACAGCGGGCAGCCGATCGGGGCGGGCCGGGCCGCGGTCCGCGACCTGGCTCACCTGCTCGACACCGCCACCTGCTACCTCGGCTACCTGCTGCCGCTGGTGGTGGCGCGGAAGCAGACGATCGCCGACATGGTCTGCCGCACGGTCGTCGTCAAGGACGCCCCCGCCCCGGCCCCGATCCCGGCCGGTCAGGCCGGATAAGGGGTTCCGGCCAGCAGGCGGGCCACATGGGCGGCGTTGGCGGCCAGCGCCGCGGTGGCCTTGCCCGTGGTGTCCGGTTTCGGGCCGGCGTCCTGGTAGTCGAGACCCTGCATGGCCTCGCCGACCCAATAGGTGCCGCCGGCCGCCGGAATGGTGAAGCCGACGTCGTTGAGGGCCTGGAGCACCTCGGCGGTGACGTGGTGGGCACCGTCCTCGTTGCCCACCACCGCGACCACGCCCACCTTGCCGTACATCGACGGCCGGCCCTGGCCGTCGGTCTCGGACAGTTCGGCGTCCAGCCGCTCCAGGACCATCTTGCAGACGCTGGACGGCTGACCCAGCCAGATCGGCGCCGCGATCACCAGGATGTGCGCGGCCAGGATCTTCTCCCGGATCCGGGGCCAGGCGTCGCCGTCGCCCTCGTCGGTGGAGACACCGAACCGCACGTCATGGTCGACCACGCGGACGAGTTCACCGTCGACGTCATGGTCGGCCAGTGCGGTCAGGACCTCCCGGCCGAGCAGTTCGGAGCTGGACGGGGCGGGCGACTTCCGCAGGGAACAGCCCAGAACCAGAGCCTTCAGCGTCATGATCAGTCCTTTCCCGAGCCGGGCTCGGCCATCCGGCTGTGCATCGCGGCCTTCGCACGGTCCGGCAGCACCTTGCTCGCCACCGCCTGCGCCCGGGTCCCGAGCGAACCGGCCAGGACCTTCTCCTCGCCCTTGAACAGCGCCCGGATGCCCTGCTCGGCGACCTGCGCCGGATCGTCCTTGTCGCTGCTGCCGACCCGGGTGTCGTCCATCTCGGCGCGGTGGAAGAAATTGGTGTCGGTGGGGCCGGGCATCAGCGCGGTCACCGTCACCCCGGTGTCCGCCAACTCGGCCCGCAGCGCCTCGGCGAACGACTGGGTGAACGACTTGGACGCGTTGTAGACGGCCTGGTAGGTGCCCGGCATCATCGACGCGATCGACGAGGTGACCAGCACCCGGCCGGAGCCGCGCGCGACCATCCCGGGCAGCACCCGCTTGGCCAGATGCACCGTCGAGGTCACGTTCACCGCGATCACGTTCAGCTCGTCGGCCAGGTCGGTGCCGCCGACGAACGCGCCGCCGATCCCACGGCCGGCGTTGAGCACCAGCACGTCGACGTCCCGGCCGGTCGCCGCGATCGCCGTCCAGGCGTGCTCCACCCCGGCATAGTCGGCCAGATCCGCGTGCACCGCCGCGACCTGGTTGACGCCGTCGCGGCGCAGACCGGTCGCGGCCTCCTCGATGCCCTCGTCCTCGGCGATGATCAGCAGGTCGTGGCCCTTCCCGGCCAGCTGCCGGGCCAGTTCGTAGCCGATGCCACTGGAGGCGCCGGTGACCACGGCGAAGTCGTTTGTCGTCATGTGTGCCTGCATGCCCGCGAAAATCCGGTCTATTCGCTCGCCGACGCCCACGCCAGCGCGACCGCCGCCACATCCTCGGCCACCGCGCCGGGAACCGCGAAGTCGTGCGCCTCGGCGAAGGACCGCCAGCGGGCACCGGCGTAGGAGGCCCCGGCCGCGGCCAGCCCCGCGACGATCGCCGGCCCGGCCAGGCCCACACCGCGACGGCGGGCGAACATCGCACCGGCGGCGGCCCCCAGCACGACCCGGCCGGCCAGCGGGCCGGGGGAGAGCCGGCTCGGTGCCCGCCGGGACTTGTCGAAGGCCATCTCACCGAGCGCGGCAGTGCCCGCCGCCACCCGGACCCAGCCGCGCTTGCGGATCGCCAGCCGGGCCAGCGGCGTCATGCTGCGGGCGCCGGCCGCGGCGCCGAGGATCGCGGATCGCACCAGAAGTCTGTCGCTCATGGCCGACGGGTGCCCGCGAGGGCCCCGGTCAAACAGCACGGGACGACCCGTGCGGGCCGCGGCCGGGCACCACCGGGCCGGAATCGGTGGGAACACCGTCGGCATGAGAACGGACTCGATGATGCGGACGGTGATCCTCGTACTGTGGCTGGTGGCGCTTCTGGCCGCCGGATCCGGGCCCCGGACCGCCCTGCTGGCTGTGGCGCTCGGGCTGGTCTGGGTGGCGCCGCTGGTGAGGGACCGGTCCCCGCGGGTGGCGGCATGAGCACCGGCGCCGGCGTCACCTTCGTCGGCAACGCCACCGTCCTGCTGCGGCTGGGCGTGTTCACCCTGCTCACCGACCCGGCGTTCGGGGCGGCCGGCAGCCGTGTGCACCTCGGCTACGGCGCCTGGACGCGACGCCTCAAGGACCCGGCGATGGCGTACCGGCAGATGCCCGCCCTTGATCTGGTCCTTCTCTCCCACCTGCACGGTGACCATTTCGACCGGGCGGCCCGTCAGACGCTGCCGCCGGACCTGCCGATCGTCACCACCCCGCAGGCGCAGCGGCGGCTGCGGCGCCGCGGGCGTGCCGTCACCGGGCTGCCCACCTGGGACGCGCGGGAGTGGCGCCGGGACGGGCAGCTGCTGCGGGTCACCGCGCTGCCCGGCCGGCACGGTCCGGGGTTCGCCGACCGGCTGCTGCCGGACGTGATGGGGTCGCTGATCGACTGGGAGGTGGACGGCCAACGGCGGCTACGGCTCTACGTCACCGGCGACACGCTGTACCGCCCGGGTCTCGGAGAGATCCGGGACCGCTGCGGCGAGATCGACGCGATGCTGATCCATCTGGGCGGCACGCGGCTGCTCGGCCTGCTGCTGACCATGGACGGCCGGCAGGGCGCCGACCTGACCGGGCTGATCCGGCCACGCCTGACACTGCCGATCCACTACGACGACTACGCGGTGATGAAGTCACCGCTCGGTGATTTCCTCGACGAGTGCCGGGATCGTTCCCTGACCGGGGTCCGGGCCCTGGAACGCGGCGAGACGGTCAGCCTGACACCAGCATCGGGCCGAGCCCACTGACCGCGGCGATCCGGCGCACCGTCGGGTTGAGGCCGGCCGCGGTCACCGTGACACCGCGGGCCTTCGCCGACTCGTAGACCGCCAGCAGCACCCGGATGCCGGCCGCGTCCAGCAGCGGGACCTCGCCCAGCCGAAGGACCACCCGCTGACCGGCGGGCTGCCGGCAGACCACCTCCAGCAGGGCGGTCCGCAGCCGTCCGGCGTTGTCGCGGTCCACCTCCCCGCTGACCCGGACCTCGGTCACCCGGCCCGACGAGGTCGTCACCGAGATGTCGAAGGGGTCCTGGTCCCGGTCGGCCGACGGCAGCCGGCGTGGCGTCCGGTCGGTCAGCAGGCCCTCGCGCAGCCAGGCCACCGCGCGCCCCAGGACGCGGGAGACCTGCATCTGCGAGATGCCGATCTCCGCCGCGATGTCGGCCTGGGAACGGCCGCCGTAGAAGGTCGCGATCACCACCAGGCGTTCCCGCTGCGGGAGGGCGGCGATCAGGCCGTCGACCGTGATCCGGTCGGCGATCCCCTCCACCCCGGCGTCCACATGGCCGAACAGGTCGCCGAGCGAGGCGTCCCCGTCACCGACCGGCATGTCCAGCGAGAGCGAACGGTATCCGGCCGCGATCACCCGGGCCCGGTCCACGTCGCCGGTGGTGAGGCCGGTCCGCTGTGCCGTCTCCGCGTCGGTGGGCCGCCGGCCGAGTTCGGTGACCAGGTCGCTCTGGTGCCGGGTGACCGCCCGCGACTGCTCCTGCATCGGGCGTGGCACGTGCACGGCCCAGGTGCGGTCACGCAGGTGCCGTTTGAGTTCGCCCAGGATGGTCAGGACGGCGTACGCGGTGAACGAGCCCCGCTCCGGGGCGTACCGGTCGACCACCTTCACCGCGCCCAGACGGGCCACCTGCTCCAGGTCGGCCAGCGGCTCCGGGCCGTGGCGGTACCGGCGGGCCAGGCGGTCGGCCATCGGCATCGCCGCACCGATCATCTCGTCGCGTAACCGGCTCGCCCGTCGGTTGTCGGCGCCGTCACGTGCCCGTGCGTAGCGTTCGGCGATCACGTCCAGGTTCTCCAGCGACGACTCCGGCGGTCCGGCGCCTGCGGGCGTGGTGATCCGTGTTCTCGACGACATGCTCATCTCCCTGCGGTTGACCCCGATTCCACTCTCTGCCCCCGGCGGGCCGCGGGAAACGACATCGGCGGATGGAGAATTGGCACGTACGGGTCAGGCGATCATCAGGCCGGTCAGCGAGCCGTGCCGGGCGAGATGCCGGACCGCCTCGGCGCCGGGGATCAGTTCCGGACGATGGGACGCCACAGCGGCGTGCCGGAGGAAGCCGGTGGCGTGCCCGGGCGCGGCCGGCAGCACCGGGTACCGGCCGGCGAGCAGCCTGTCCACGGTGCCGGTGCGGCGGGCCAGCGCGGCGATCGAACGCCAGTGCGGCAGCGAGGCGAGCCTGTCGTGCGAGATCCCGGGCGGTTCCGGCAGCACACTGATCCGGTCGAACGGGCGGCTGCCGGCAAGCCACAGCTCCGCGGCGGTGGCCGCGGCCCGCGACGACGACTCGCACCAGTACGGCACCATGCCCGCGTCGAGGGCCTGCCACGGATCGGTCATCCGGCCGGTGCCCACCACGGCGTGCGCGTCGCCGTCCCGCGACGGCAGCAGCGCCCGGTACAGGTCGGCGACGGCGGCGCTGAAGGCGTGCGGGTCGGTGTAGAGCATCCGGTGGCCGGTCGACCCGTGCTCCGCGAGGATCCTTCGCAGCTCCGGTTCGAGGCCGGGTTCGCCGCTGGTCTCGGCGTAGCGCCGGGTGACGCCGGTGTCCGGATCGCACCAGTCGCCGCCGCCGATCCGGTGCAGCAGCCGGGCGAAGGCGTCGTTGTCGCCGCTGTGCTCGGCCGGTCCCCAACCGCTGGTCGGCGACCCGATCTGGAAGCCGTAGCCGGGCGGCCCGTCCAGCACCGGCCAGGTCCGCAGGTCACGTATCAGGACACCGACACTGCCCGGTGGCAGGCGAGAACTCAGGAATCGCCGGTACGCGCCGGGCAGCGTCCGCCATCGGACCTGCAGCGACACCGACTTCCCGCACAACGCGGCGCGGAGCACCGGATCGTGCACCTGCCGGACGGTCACCCCCGGATTACCGGCGATGATCCGCTCGGCCAGCCGGCTGCCCTAGGCCATCGCGGACCGCCAGTTGCCCGGGGATCCACCCGGCCACGGGACGGTGACGGTGAACGACGTCGGCAGCCAGGCGGCGCCGCAGGCCACGGCCAGATGCACGGCCGCACCGTGCGGGGAGCCGAGGAACACCGCCGGGTACGAGGAGGCGCGGTGGTGGCCGGCGATCCAAAGGGCCACCGCCTCCGCATCCAGCCGCGCGGCCGTCGCCACCGGCAGTGCGTCCTTGACGGTGTCCGCGGTGAGAGCGGCACGGCGCAGCTTCGCGGGGAGTGCGCCGTGCCGGCCCAGGACCGGAACCCGGCCCAGGACGTCATCCCGGCGACGGCCGGGCGGCACCGCCATGGCCAGCAGGGTGGCGCCGACGCTGTCCGCGCAGATCACCCGCCCGGCACCGGGCGTGATCGCCCGGGCCGGGTTCACGTTCGGATTCGTCACCGTGGGGTCACGGGGTGCCGTGCGGGTTCGCCGTACGGCGGGTGAGGCCCAGCCCGAGGGCGAGCATCCCCAGGCCCAGCCCGAGGTGCAGCCAGTCGTCGGCGCCGTTGAGGGGCACGAAGTTGGCGGCGCTGTCCTCCCCGACGACCAGGCCGTACAGCCAGAGGATCAGGTAGATGACGCCGCCGGCGATCAGGTAGCCGCGGGCGCCGTCCGCGGTCCGGGCCAGCGCCAGCCCGGCGACGCCGAACAGCAGGTGGACGATGTTGTGCAGGATCGACACCTGGAAGACGCCGAACAGATGTGCCTCCGAATGGTGACCCGCGAAGGTCATGTCGCCGTAGTCGGTGGTGAGCCCGGGGATGAAACCGGCCACCCCGACGAGCAGGAAGACAACCGCGACGACCTGAGCTGCGGTACGGACCGGGCTGCGTGTCGTGTCGACGGTATTGCGGTGTGTTGTCATGTCTCTGTCCTTTCTGGAGGGAGCCCGGCTTCCCCACGCCGTCCGGCGTCAAACGGCGGGCCTGCCGGTGCGGTGACCCGGTCACCACCCACCGCTGGTCCCGGCGAGCGACAATGGTGGGGTGTCTGCCATCGAGTGTGATGTCGAGCCGGTCGGGGCGCGTGTCCTGGTGCGCGTCCGGGGGGAGCTGTCGATGGGGTCCTCGCCGGTGGTCCGGACCACCCTGCTCAAATGCCTGGTGGAGCAGCCCGACGCGGTCGTCGTGGACCTGTCCGCGTCGGTGGTGCGCGAGACTGCCGCCCTGTCGGTGTTCCTGGCCGCGGCGCGGCAGGCCGCACTGTGGCCGGGCATTCCCCTGATGCTGGCCGGTCCCGGCCCGGAGCTGGCCGAGATGATCGGTCAGGGGTATGGGCGGCTGGCGGTGTTCGGGTCGGTGCCGGAGGCGCTGAGCGCGCCGGTGCGGCAGCAGACACCGACCATCAAGGATGTCCTCCTGCCGGCCCCGGGCGCCGCCCGGCACGCCCGTGCGCTGATCACCGAGGGCTGCCTGCGGTGGGAGTTGCCGCATCTGATCGGCCCGGCCAGCGTGGTGGCCGGCGAGCTGGTCACCAACGCGGTCGTGCACGCCGGGACGATGGTCGACCTGCGGCTGTCGCTGGGCCGCCGCTACCTGATCGTGGCGGTCCGGGACGGCAGCGGCGAGGTGCCGGTGTTGCCGCCGCCGGACGGTGATCCGGAGGGCCCGGCCGGGCTGCGGCTGGTGGCGGCGATGGCCCACCGGTGGGGCACCCTGCCGGCGCACGGCGGAAAGGTCGTCTGGGCGACATTGCCGCGGAAACGGCCTCCGGAGGACGTTTGACCGCCCCACCGAAGGTCACTCCACTGTAGTCATCATGTGACGGATGACCTGCCAGGAGGACGGAATGCTGACCCCGCTCACCGTGAGCCGAAGTGACGACGGGATGGGCACGCACCGGCTGCTGGTCGCGGGTGAACTGGACGAGGACACCAGCGACGACCTGGCCGGGCAGTTGGAGAGCGCCGCTGGTCAGTTCGACGTGATCGAGGTCGTGGTGGACCTGCGGCAGGTCCGGTTCCTGGCTGCCGGCGGGTCCGCGCCCTGATCCGCGGGCGTAAGGCCGCCGACCTGATGGGGCGGACGTTCCGGGTGGTCAACGCTACCTGCATCGTCTACCAGGTGCTCCGCATCAGCGGGGTGCACCGGATCCTGGCCGTCACCATCGAACCCGACGTTCCGGCCACCTGACCGACCGGTCGCCCGATCCGGCGTTTACCGGCCCCGCAGGCGGGAATCCGGCCCGCCGAAGAGGAGAGGCGGGCGGCTGTGACACGTCGCGATGTGGTCGTGATCGGCGGTTCCGCGGGCTCCCACCAGCCGTTGCGGCAGATACTGGCGCGGTTGCCGGCCGATCTGCCGGCCGTGGTGCTGGTGGTCCTGCACGTGGCGCCCGGCGCGCGGGCCACCCTGGCCGACTCGCTGGCCTCGGCGTGCGCGCTGCCGGTGTCGAGCGCGGCCGACGGCGCCCGGCTGGAACCGGGCCGGGTGCACGTGGCGGTACCGGACCGGCACCTGCTCGTCGACGAGGGCGAGACCCTGCGGCTCAGTGACGGCCCGCGGCAGAACCGGGTGCGCCCGGCGGTGGACGCGCTGTTCCGGTCGGCCGCCCGGTGGTACGGGCCACGGGTCGCCGGTGTGGTGCTGTCCGGCAGCCTGGACGACGGATCAGCGGGTCTGGCCGCGATCGCCGCCGACGGCGGGGCGGCCCTGGTGCAGGATCCCGCGGAGGCCAGGTTCCCGGGCATGCCGACGGCCGCTCTCCAGGTGGTCCCGGATGCGGTGATCGCCTCGGGAATCGGCCTCGGGGACACCGTCGCGGCGATCGCGGGCCGCTCCACGGCGGCCGGGAGCGGCCCGCCGACACCGCTGATCTGGGAGACGGACATGCTTGCGTACGGGACCTCGGACGTCACCGACCGGGGGGAGGCCGCCGGGCTCGGCTGCCCGGAGTGCAGCGGCGGCATGTACGTGGTGCGTACCGGCCGGGCCGCCCACTACGTCTGCCACGTGGGCCACTCGTATTCGCCGCACACGTTGCTCGCCGTCCGTGACGACAACGTGGAGGAGGCGCTCTGGACCGCGGTGAGCGCGCTCCAGGAGAAGGTCATGCTCCTCGACGAGCTGACCGGTCAGGCCGAGCAGGCCGGTGACACCGCGACCGCCGCCACCCACCGGGCCGCCGCCGAGCGGGCCACCCGGGCGGCGAGCGTGTTGCAGGGGCAGGTGAGCCGATCGAGCCGGGCCACCGGGCCCGGCTCGGATCGTACGGCTAATCGATCGCGTCCTTGATCTTGTTGACGACGTTGGCGACACCCTGACCGGTGGCTCCGGCCCCGGTGCCCGGTGTGCCCTTGCCCATCGCGCCGTCGTAGGTGACGAACAGGTTCGGGTCCGGTGCCGGGCCGAGCGGACGGTCGTCGGTGAGCGGCTGGGCGTCCGGCACGTACACGATCTCGTCCTTGCCGTTGAGTGTCGGCCCGTTCGCCCACCGGCCCTCACCGGCCCGGCTGGCCGGGTCGAAGCTGTAGAACGTGTGGTTGGCCTCGGGGTGCTCGAACTCGGCGTTGGAGTCCTCGATGCCGGTCTCGGTGAAACCGTCCTGGATCAGCTGCTCGATGCCGAGCAGCCACTGCTGCTGGTGGTACGTGTCACGGGCCAGGTTGAACTGGAGCATCTCCTTGACCCCGCGGTCGTCGGTCATGTTGTAGACCCGGCTGGTCATCAGCCGGCTCTGCGCCTCGGCGGCCACGTTGGACCGGAAGTCGGAGAGCAGGTTGCCGCTGGCGATGATGTAACCGGCGTTCCACGGCACCCCGGCGGCGTCCCGGGGCAGTGCGCCGCCACCGGTGACGATGGCGTGCTGGAAGTTCATGCCGCCCATCACCGCGCCGAGCAGCGGGTTGGCCGCCACCGCCTTGTTGGTGGCCTCGCTGGGCGCGGCCTCCAGCAGCCGGGCGAGCATGGTGGTGAGCATCTCGACGTGACCGATCTCCTCGGTCGCGATGTCCATGATCATGTCCTTGTACTTGCCGGGCACGCGGCACGACCAGCCCTGCCACAGGTACTGCATCATCACGGTCATCTCACCGAACTGGCCCCCGACCAGCTCCTGCATCTTGGCCGCGAGCACCGCGTCCGGCTTCTCCGGCTTGGCCTGGAACTGCAGGTAGTCGACGTGCTTGAACATCACGTGCTCCTCTCGGTGCGGTGGTGTCGTACACCGTTGCGGCTACCCGGTGCGGTGACCTGATGAGGCCGGCCGAGGCCCGGCCGGGCCGTGGTGCCGGGGCAAGCCGCCCGGCATGGTGGTCCTCAACCTCGCTCTGCCGCTGAAGAACCGGGTGGCCCGGGTCGCGCCGTGGTTCGGCCCGGCTTTCGTCGCCGCCATCGCCTACGCCGACCCGGGTAACTTCGCCACCAACTTCACCGCCGGAGCCACCTCGGGATACCTGCTGGTCTGGGTGATCGTGGCGGCCAACCTGATGGCCATGCTGATCCAGTCGCTGTCCGCGAAACTGGGCCTGGTCACCGGCCGGGATCTGCCCGAACTGTGCCGGGAGCAGTTGCCCCGTCCGGTGTCGCGCGGGCTGTGGGTGCAGGCCGAACTGGTGGCGATGGCCACCGACCTGGCCGAGATCGTCGGCGGCGCCCTCGCCCTCTACCTGCTCTTCGACATGCCCCTGCCGCTGGGTGGGCTGGTCACCTGTGTGGTGGCGTTCGCGTTGCTGGAGCTGCACCGGCGTGGGGTCCGCCGGTTCGAGACGGCGATCGGCGCCATGCTGGGCGTGATCCTGATCGGTTTCCTCTACACCACCCTGCGCGCGGGCGGTGACCCGGTGGCGTTCGCCGGCGGGATGATCCCCTCGTTCGACGGCCACGACAGTCTGCTGCTGGCCACCGGCATCCTGGGCGCCACCGTGATGCCGCACGTCATCTATCTGCATTCGTCGCTGACCACCACCCGGGCCGTCCCGGCCACCGACCCGGTCCTGCGCCGGAAGGCCCTGCGCTACCAGCGGGCCGACACCCTGATCGCGCTCGGTGCGGCCGGGCTGGTGAACCTGGCGATGCTGGTGATCGCGGCCCAGCTCTTCTTCGGATCGGGGATCGCCGGCACCGACACCCTGGAGGGCATCCACAGCGGACTTGCGACGGTGCTCGACGACGGCGCCGCCCTGGCGTTCGGGATCGCGCTGCTGGCCTCCGGGATCGCGTCCTCCGGGGTGGGCACCTACGCCGGGCAGGTGGTGATGCAGGGATTCATCAACCGGCGGATCCCGCTCATGCTGCGGCGGCTGATCACGATGGCCCCGGCGATGGTGATCCTGCTGGCCGGCGTCGACCCGACCGGCGCCCTGGTCTGGTCCCAGGTGGTGCTGTCGTTCGGGGTGCCGTTCGCGCTGGTCCCGCTGATCTGGCTGACCCGGCGCCGGGACCTGCTCGGCGACCAGGCCAACCATCCGGTCACCACGGTGGCCGCGACCGCGGTGGCCGCGCTGATCATCACCCTGAACGGATTCCTGCTGGCCGGATTGCTCGGTTGAGCGGTGCCGGGCGGGGAATCCGGCCCGGCATGCCGACCTACAGCAGACCGGCCCGCCCGGCCAGCGCCGCCGCCTCCGCCCGGCTGGCCACCCGCAGCTTGCGCAACAGCGCGGCGGTCATCCGCTTGACGGTCCGCTCCGAGACGTGTAGCCGCGCCGCGATGTCCAGCGTCGACGTGCCGGCCGCGATCGACCGCAACAGCGCCGTCTCCTCGTCGCTGAGCGGGGCCGGGACCGGCTGGACGGCATGCCGGCGCTCGGTCTCCAGCAGTGCGGCGAGCAGCCCGTCCGGCATCACCACCCAGCCGCTGATCGCGGCCAGCAGGGGCTGCAGCAGGTCGCCGGCGTCGCTGCTCTTGGGCAGGAAACCGTCGGCGCCGCGGCGCAGCGCCTCGACCGCGACGGCCGGGTCGTCGTCACCGGACATGGCCAGGATCCGGGCCCGCGGCACGGCCCGGCGGACCGCCTCGATCGCGTGGAACCCGCCCGGCGGCGGCATGTGCAGATCCACCAGGACCACATCGGGTACGGCGTGCCGGACCACGCTCGCCGCGTACGCCGCGTCCCCACTGGTCGTCACCACGGTGGCCCGGCCGTCGCTGACCTCGGGCAGCAGCAGTTGCAGGCCGCGTACGAACAGGTCGTGGTCATCGATGACGGCCACTCTGATTCCGGTGTGCATGGCGGCCGGGTGCCCGGCCCGGAGCGGGTTATGCGGGTGATCAGCCGGCCCGATCCCGCCGAAGTCCTGATCCGCAGCCTCTGTCACGAGCTGCGGCCCCCGATGGCCACCCTGGCCGGCCTGCTCAGGGCGCTGGAGCAGGGGCCGGCCGAACCGCGCCGGACCGAACTCGCCCGGCTGGCGGCCGAGCACGTCGCCTACGCCGAGGCGCTCCTGGGCCGGGCCGCGAACACGGTGTCCGGCCTGCCGGGCACGCCGGCCGGAGCCGTGCCGCTCGGTGAGATCCTGCCGGTGGTCGCCGTGACCGCCCCGCCCGGCGCGCTCACCGTCACCGCCAGCCGGGTGGCGCTGCGCTGGCCGGTGCATCCGCGGCACACCCAGCAGATCCTGATCAACCTGGTCGGCAACGCGGTCCGGCACGCGCCCGGCCCGGCCCGGCTGACCGCCCGGGTTCGGTGCCGCCGGGTACGCCTCGCCGTCGCCGATCCGGGCGGGCCCACCACCGCCCTGCGTGCCGCCCTCCGCCGCGACTCACCCCCACCGGACGACTGCGGTCTGGGCCTGTGGGTGGTCCGGGAGCTGGTGACCGAACTCGGCGGCCGGGTGCACGCCCGGCAGCTGAACCCGGCCGGGCTGGCGGTGGAGGCGATCCTGCCCGCGTACCGGATCTGAGTCTCAACCGGCGATCAGGGCCGAGCCCAGGTCACCGGTGCGGGCGAAGGCCCGGCGCTGACGGTTCGCGCCGGTGCCGTCACGCCGGATCCGGGCCAGCTGCCGCCGGACCACGGCCAGGTCACCGAAGTCCACCAGCGCGGCGGTGACCGTGTCGGCCAGTTCGTCCACCAGGTCCCAGGCCGGCCGGGCGCGGCCGTCGCGCGGATCCAGCAGGGTGCCGTCCAGACCCTGGTGGGCGGCGTTCCAATGGGCCGCACGCAGGGCGAGATCGGAGACCGCCGGTCCGGTCCGGCCGGCGGCGATGTCGGCGAGTGCGGTGGCGACCAGGGCCCGGACCAGGCCGGCCAGCAGGACCGCGTCGTCCACCGACGGGCAGACGTCGGCGACCCGGACCTCGACGGTGGGATACCGGGCCGACGGGCGGGCGTGCCAGAGGACCAGGCTCTCGTCGAGCATCACCCCCGAAGCGACGAGCAGTTCCACCGTACGATCGAAGTCACCGGCCGACGCGAACCAGGGCGACGGGCCGAGGGCCGGCCACCGGTCCAGTTGCATCGCCCGCCAGCTGGCGTGCCCGGTGTCCCGGCCGGCGTGGAACGGCGAGTTCACCGTCAGCGCCTGCACCACCGGCAGCCACGGCCGCAGGTGATTGCACACCCGCACGGCCAGTTCCCGGTCCGGCACGCCGACGTGCACGTGGCAGCCGCACACCGCCGGATCGTCGACGACCGGGCCGTAGTGGTCGAGGATGGCCCGGAACCGCGGATCGTCCGGGACGGTCCGTTCCGGCTCGGCGACCGGGGTGGCGCCCACCGCGACCAGCCGGGCACCGTTCTCCACCGCGGCCCGGGCCGCCGCCCGGCGGAGCCGGAGCAACTGCTCGCGGACCTCGTCCAGGCCGGTGCAGACCGGGGTGACCATCTCCAGCATGCTCTGCCGGAACTCCGGCCGGCTCTGCTCCCGGACATCCTCGGGCAGCGACTTGCGGACCGCCTCGGCGACCGGCAGGTTCACCAGAGTGCCGGGGTCGAGGAGCAGGAACTCCTCCTCGACCCCGACGGTCTCAGGGGATGAAGACGGCACGGACGCAGCCGTCCTTCTTCTCTTTGAACATCGTGTACCCCTCCGGCGCCCGGTCCAGCGGCATCACGTGGGTGGCCAGATGCTCGGTGACCAGCTCACCGGCGGCCATCCGGTCCAGCAGCATCGGGATGTAACGCTGGCCGTGCATCTGGGCGCCGCGCACCGTCAGGCCCTTGTTCATCAGCGCGCCGAGCGGGAACTTGTCGACGAACCCGGCGTACACGCCGAGGACGAACACCGACCCGCCCTTGCGGCAGGCGTGGATCGCGTCGCGGACCGCGGTGGGCCGGTCGGTCTGCAGCCGCAGCTGCTGTTTGAGCTGGTCGTAGCCGAACTGCGGGCCGGGGGAGTGGGCCTCCATGCCGACCGCCTCGATGCACACGTCCGGTCCCCGGCCGCCGCTGAGCTCGCGCAGTTCCCCGGCCACATCGGTGCGCTCGTAGTCGAGGGTCTCGGCACCGACGTGCTTCTCCACCTGCCGCAGCCGCTCACCGATCCGGTCCACCACGACCACCCGGTCCGCGCCGAGCAGCATCGCCGCGCGCGCCGCCATCTGGCCGACCGCGCCGGCGCCCCACACCGCGACCACGTCCCCGGGCTTCACCCCACCCAGGTCGGCGCCCATCCAGCCGGTGGCCGCCGAATCCGAGGCGAACAGGGCCCGCTCGTCACTGACCGCGTCCGGCACGGCGAACGCGCCGACGTCGGCGAACGGCACCCGGATGTACTCGGCGTGACTGCCGGCGTTGCCGCCCATCGCGTGCGAGTAGCCGAAACAGCCGCTCGGGGCGTGTCCCCACAGCGTCTCGGTGATCGCCGGGTTGGTGTTGCCGTTGTCGCAGAGCGAGAACAGCTTCTGATCGCAGTACCAGCAGTTGCCGCAGGCGATGAACGAGGACACCACGACCCGGTCGCCGATCCGGTGATTCTTCACGTCCGGGCCGGTCTCGACCACTTCGCCGAGGAACTCGTGGCCCAGCACGTCACCCTTCTCCATGAACGGGATGTACCCGCCGAGCAGGTGCAGGTCCGAGCCGCAGGTGACGGTCCGGGTGACCTTGACGATCATGTCACCGGGGTTGCGCAGCTCCGGGTCCGGGACCTCGCCGACGGCCAGCTTGTTCACGCCCCGCCATTGCAGTGCTCTCACAGCAGTCCTCCCTCACGGCCGTGCTCGGTCGCCGTCCGCAACGGCCGGTTGAACGGCGTCGGGACGGTCGTCGGTGGCCCGTACGGCAGCAGCACGTCCCCGGCCTCCACCAGCGAACGGGTCTCCCGCAGTGCACGGCGCACCTGTCCGGCGGTCACCGCGGAACCGTCCGGGATCCGTACCGCGATCTCGGTGCCCCGTCCGCCCGGTGCGGCCGACAGCGCGATCTCCACGTCGTCGGCGATCTCGTTCAGTGATCCGGGCAGTGGCGCCGCCTCCATCTCGGACAGCGGCCGGAACACGGTCACCACGTGCCGGCGTCGTTCCCGGGGCGTGGGCACGCGCTGTCCGGCGACCACGGCGGCTGCCCCGGCCGCCAGAGGGACCACGATCAACAGAGCTTTTCCGGTACGACTCACGGCCGCCCCTTTCGTCCAATGCCGCTTCGTTGCGCTTCGCTTCGTTGCGCTTCGCTGGGTTTGCTTCGCTGGGTGCCGCGATACCACCGTGCGGGGCGGCTAAACCGGACTGCGGCGACCGGCGGCGGAATACCACTGGGCGCAGAAGACCACCACGAGCAGCAGGTCGGCCAGATCGCCGCGGTAGTACATCAGCTCCGCCCCGGCCCGCCCCTCGGCCGCCGGGACACCCACCGGTGGATGCGCCCACAGGTGTTTGGCCAGGATGTCGTGCGCGGCCAAGGCAGCGACCAGGACCACCGCCCGGGTGACCCGGCCCGGCCGGTGCGGGGACGGATCGATGCCGATCAGTGCAGCGGTGAGCAGGTAGCCGGACAGCAGCACATGGGCGTGCACCAGGCGCTCGCCGTGCAGTTGCGGGTACAGATCGGTGGTGTACAGCACCCACAGACCACCCACGTTCAGCACCGCGGCGGTCACCGGATGCGCCACCACCCGCACCGGCCGGGCCCGCAGCAGCCGGGCGACCCGGCGGGCCGCCCGCACCGGCAGCGCCCGCAACACCAGCGTGACCGGCGCCGCCAGCACCAGGGCCACCGGCGCGACCATGCCGAGCAGGACGTGCCCGATCATGTGCTCGCGGAAGTCGTGATGCGACATCGTCACCCCGGTGGCGGCGATCGTCAGGCCGGCTACCCACAGGATGGTGTGGCGCACCGGCCAGGCTCTGCCGCGCCGGCCGGCGAACCAGGCCGGCGCCAGATAACCGCCGCCGGCCACCAGCCAGATCACCGGCGGCCCCGCACCAGCAGGACGATCCCGGCGGCCAGCAACAGCACGGCGACGACGTTCCACGCCCAGTCGTACGGGGCCAGATGTACGTCGTACCGGATCTGGTGCAGTCGGAAGACCTTGTGCTGGACGGTGCCGTCGTAGAGCTGAAAGCCACCGGCCCCGGCGAGCAGGCCACCCCACCACAGGCGTGGCGCGAACGCCCGGCGCCGTCGCAGATCCGCGTACAGGAACAGCGCGGCGACCGTGGCGACCATGCTCGCCGCGTGCAGGATCCCGTCCGAGACCAGGCCCATCGCCGTGGTCGACCGGTCGTAGAAGTGATGCCAGTGCAGTAGCTGGTGGAACACGGTCTCGTCGACGAAGGTGGCGACGCCGATCCCGAGAAGGACACCGGACACCACGTTGCGGGTGTGCATGCCGTGCGCCTACCCCCGCGGGACGCGGGCAAACGACCGGAGATACGCGTCCGCCGGAAATATCAAACCGATGAGAGGACTCTCTCTTTCATGTGCATTGTGCGGGCCGCATTGTCTAGCCTTTCCCCGGCATTCTGGAGACATTCTGGCGGGGGCTCGAAATTGGACCGGAACTCTGCACTGACCGAAGAACAGGGCTTTCTCGACGTGGCCGTCGCCCGGCGTGACACGCTCATCGGGCATCTCCGGGACGAGCTGGAGACGGACGCCACCGACGCCGTGGAAGTGGCCCGGCGGCGGATGCTGCGACGGCAGTACGAGGAGTTGCGGCGGGCCGCCGAAGGACTCGTCTTCGGGCGGCTCGACGCCGTCGACGGCACCGTCCGGCACGTCGGCCGGATCGGGCTGCCCGCCGCCGACGGCTCGGACCCGCTCCTGCTGGACTGGCGGGCGCCCGCGGCCCGGCCGTTCTACACGGCCACCGCCGTCGACCCGCAAGGACAGGCCCGGCGCCGGCACATCCGGACCACCGGGTCGGTCGTCATCGGTGTCGACGACGAACCACTCGACGGGCGGACCGGTGGACTCGCTGGTCAAGGGGCCCTGCTGGCCGCCCTCGACGAGCGGCGCACCGGCCGGATGACCAGCGCCATCGCCACCCTGCAACGGGAACAGGACGACATCATCCGGGCTTCGGCGTCCGGGCCGCTGATCGTGCAGGGCGGGCCCGGGACCGGCAAGACCGTGGTCGCGCTACACCGCGTCGCCTATCTGCTGTTCACCCATCAGCACATGGCCGAGCGGGCGGTGCTGCTGCTCGGGCCGTCGACCCGGTTCCTCGACTACATCGGGCAGGTGCTGCCGGCCCTCGGCGAGACCGCGGTGGTGGCGGCCACCTGCGACACGCTGGTGCCGGGAGTGGCCGTGGACCGTACCGAGGACCGGGTCGTCGCCGAGATCAAAGGGCGGGCGATCTGGCAGGACGCCCTGGAACGGCGGGTGTCTTCGCTGACCCCTCGCCCGCGTCCGCTGCAAGTGCGGTGGGACGGGGAATTCCACACGATTCCCGCGAGTGTCATGACCGTTTCCGGGCGGTCCTATCACCGTTCCCGGGCGCTATTCGCGGCCCAGTTGCACCAGGCGCTGGCGTCCGCCGTCGCCGCGCACCGGGAAACCCTTCTGGAATCGATGGATCATGGATACGAGGACATTCTGCGCCGCTTCGACGACGACGGTGACCCCAGCGACTACCTGATGTCCGAGGAGGAGATCGACGAACTCGCCGAGCGGATCGCCGAAGACGCCACCATCGGCCGGTTCGTCGAATCGGTGTGGCCCACACTCACCCCCGAAGCCGTGCTCCGATCGGTGCTGGCCGATCCTGATCACCTCACCCCGGCGGAGGCGGCCGCGGTCACCGCCGAACCGGCGGAAGGCTGGGCGCCCAGCGACATCCCACTGCTCGACGCGGTCGCCGACCTGATCGGATCGGGATCGCCGGCATCCTCGGGACCGTTCACCGCCGACCGGGCCCGCGCCACCCGCGACTGGGTGTACGGGCACATCGTCGTCGACGAAGCCCAGGAACTGTCCGAAATGCAGTGGCAGATGGTGCTGCGGCGCTGTCCCAGCCGGTCGATCACCGCGGTCGGGGACATCGACCAGGCCGAAGCGGCACACCGGCACACCGGTTGGGCGCAAGCCGTCGGGGCGGCGTTCGGGGATCGGTGGACCGCAGCCGAACTGACCGTCTGCTACCGGACACCGCGTGAGGTGATGGCACTCACCGGCCCGGTACTGGCCGCCGCCGGAAGCAGGAACACACCACCCCGGGCGGTACGGTCCTCGGGCATCGAACCGTGGCAGGTCACCGTGACCGAAACTGAACTACCGGATGCGGTGGCTCAAGCCGTACCGCAGATGCGGGAACGCTGGAACGGGGGAACCGTGGGCGTGATCGCCTCCGCGCGGCTCGTCCCCATGCTGCGGCCGTTCGTGGGCGACGCGCCGCTACTCACCGCCACCCAGGCGAAAGGCCTCGAATGGGACGCCACCCTGCTCGTCGACGCCGCCGGCATCGCCGCCGAACCCCGAGGACACAACGGGTTGTACGTGGCACTCACCCGCTGCACACAGGAACTCGGTCAGCTGAACGTCAATCCCGGCTGATCGTCATCCCCATCGGTCTCAGCCGACGGCCATCCCCATCGGTCTCAGCTGAGGGCCATCTCCGGGGTCGGGCGCAGCGGGCCCACCCGCAGTGCGGTCATCGTGATGCCGTCGCCGTCCGCCTCCGGAAGCTTCTCCGGGTCGGCCACCGAACCGTCCGCCTCCGGGTCGACGCTGAACTGCAGAGCAACGCCGACATCACAACCGTCGTTGGTGGAAGCGCAGCGGTCCCACTCCAGCAGTGCCCAGGCGCTGGCGTCCGGCTCCACCACGAACACGTCGGCGGTGCCGGTGCCGGTCATCGTGGTCGGCACCTCGACCAGTTCGCCGGGCGGGGTGACCATGGCCACCTCGGCCCAGCCGTGCACCTGGCAGGCCTGACCCGAGGTGTTGGTCAGCTTGAGCAGGGCGGTCCGCGGGCCGGTCGTCGCCGAGCCGTCCTGCCCGATCACCGTCCCGGTCAGGTCCTCGGTGAGACAGTCGACCGGAACGATCACCGGCGCGACCGTGGTGGTGGTCTCCCCGGCCACCGCCTCGGCACCGCGCGGCCCGGCGACGAGCGCGGTGGCGACCCCACCGACCAGCATGGCGGGAGTGAGGGCCATCAGCATGCGGGCGGCGGTGTTGCGCGGCTTGTTCCGTGTCATGGTGCCTACTCTGCCCACTTTCCCCACTTCTTGATCCTCCATGTGACCGGCACGGCACGAATCCGGTACCGCAGCCGTCCGCCCGGCCCGATCCCGGTATCCATCCAAGATCAAAAACTTCGCGATTTCAAGGTTGACGATGTCTCGGCGCGCTGCCCGCCACACGTTGCGACGACCCCGAACGGCGACCCACCCCGTGCCACCGCGAGACGGCATTCCGCGCGCCACTCAGCGGCGTGCCCGGCCCAGACGGCACTTCCCGCCGGTGTGGGGCGGTGTTCCGTGTGCACCTAGCGTTGTGCCCGGTTCAGGTGGCGCTTCTCGTCGGTGTGGGGCGGTGTTCCATGCGCGCCCAGCGTTGTGCCCGGCCCAGGTCGTGCTTCCCGTCGGTGTGGGGCGGCGTTCCGTGCGCGCCAAGCGGGGTGTCCCGGAAGACCGGTTGCGTGGTGACGTCCGGTGCGGATTGCGCCGAAAGGTGGCACGCGTGCTGGCCGTCCCGCCGCTATTGGTTGGCAGTGGGACGGCCGGATGTCTGCTTTGTAGTGGCCTTCCGGCATTGATCGGAGCGAGTGGCCGGGGTTGATCAGCGTGCCGAGGTTGATCGGAGCGAGCGGCCAGGGTTGATCGGCGAGCCGAGGTTGATCGGAGCGAGCGGCCAGGGCTGATCGGAATGAGTGGCTGGGGCTGATCGGAGCGAGTGGCTGAGGTTGATCTGAGTGGGTGGATGAGGTTGATCAGTCGGTGGCCAGGGCGGCTACCGGGCTCACCTTTGCTGCTCGGCGGGCGGGCAGCAGGCCGGCCAGCACGGTGATCGCGGATATCGCCGCCACGATGGTGGCCAGCCAGCCCGCTGGGAACGTCAGTGGCAGATCCAAGCGGAGCGCTTCCAAGGTCAACCATGCCATCGGGACGCCCAGGATGATGCCCAGGACTGCGCCGATCAGGCCGTACAGGCCGGCCTCCATGCCGATCATCAGGCGTAGGCGGGTCCGGGTCAGGCCCAGGGCGCGGAGCAGGCCGGACTCTCGGGTGCGTTCGAGCACGGAGAGGCCGGTGGTGGTGCCTACGCCGACGACCGCGATCAGCATGGTCAAGCCGAGTAGGCCCAGGGCGGCGGCGAACAGGGACGACACCTCGCTGTTGGCCTTGTCGCGGGCGTCGGCCAGGACGGCGACCTCCGCGCCGACGGGTGTGCCGATGCGGCGGAAGGCGGCGAGGGCCTCGTCGCGGGTGCCGGACGCGATGTCGGCCAGCAGCCCGGGCGTCGGCGTGCCGAGAGCGGCCAGGTCAGCGCCGGTCAGTACAGCGCCGGCCCGCAGCGGCCCCTCGCCGGTGAGAACAGCCACCACCCGCAGCCGGACACCCGCGCCAGAAGCGGCAGGCCCGCCCCCGACACCGGGATCGGCCGAGCTGCCGCCGCCGGGCGAGGCGCCGGTGGTTGGGGAGGTTCCGATGAAGGGCTTGCTGGTGGTGGAGGTGATGCCGGTGGTGGGCTTGCTGGTGGTGGAGTTGCTGGAGGCGGGGGTGGTGCTGGTGGTGGGGGAGGTTCCGGTGAAGGGGTTGCTGGTGGTGGCGGTGGTGCCGGTGGTGGGTTTGCTGGTGGAGGTGGTGCTGGTGGTGGAGTTGCTGGTGGTTGGAGAGGTGCCGGAGGCTGGATCGGAACCGCTGCCCTCCGGCGTCAGGGTGACCGTGTCGCCTACGCCGGCCTCCAGGTCGGAGGCTGCGGTCGAGGACAGGATCACCGTGCCGGGAGTCAGGGCGTCGATCGAGCCGTCCGAGACCGACAGGGTGCGCAACGCGGGCAGGGCGGTCATGTCGACGGTGATGGCCAGGTGGGAGAAGCCCCAGTTCGTGGCGGTGAAGTCGCCCATCTGGAACGGGGTCACGTCGCGGAAGTGGGGATCGGCTCGGATCGCCGTGACCGCCCTGTCGAAGCCGGCCGGTTGCTCGGCGATCAGGGCCAGGTCGGCGGGGTTGCGGGCGGCCATCTCCCGGTCGGTCCACAACTGCAGGCTGTTGATGCCGACGACCGTGCCGGCCAGCATGGTCACGCCGAGTGCCACCACCACTGACACGGCCGCGGCCCGCCGGGGTGTGCCGCCGAGGCCGCTGACCGCGAGGCGGCCGGTGGGGCCGAGGCGGCGTAGCGGCCAGCCGGCGACGGCCAGGACCGGGCGGATCAGCAGTGGGCCGAGGACGATCAGGGCACCGAAGCCGAGGGCGCCGACGCCGACGATGTAGAGCAGCAGCTCGTTGCCGCCGGTGCCCATCTGCGACCAGGTGACCGCGCCGAGGCCGGCGGCGGCGGATGCCAGGATCAGTCCGATCACGAGGCGGGCCGGGTCGATGCCGCGTTCGGCGGCGGCGGTGCTCGCGCTGCGCAGCGCCTGCAGCGGGGCCACCCCGGCGGCGGTGAACGCGGGTGCCAGCACCGCGCCGACGGTCAGCAGCCCGGCCCCGATCACCACGGCGACGGCCGCGCCCACCGGCACGCCGGGACCACTGAGACCCCGGCCGGCGAGGGCGGGTGCGATCAGCCCCACGCCCTGGGCCAGCAGGACACCGGCACCACCGGTGACCAGGCCGACCACCGCGCCTTCGACGGCCAGGGCGAACACCAGCTGGCCACGCTGGGCGCCGATGACCCGCAGCAGGGCCAGCTGCTGGAGACGCTGGGCGAACACGATCCGGAACGTGGAGGTGGCGACCAGAGCGGCGGCCACCACGGCGATCGCCACGAACATCGCGATCAGCGCGAACAGCTGATCGAACTGCTGGACGGCGTCGCGGGCCTCCCGCTCCCGCTTGGCGTCACCGGTGGTGACGCTGAGGTAGGCGGTCGGGTCGCGCAGCAGCCGCTCGGACAGGGCGGTGGACATGCCGATCAGGTCGGCGCCGGGCTCGGCGAGCACGTCGACGCGGGGATAACCCTCGGTGCCGCTGAGTGCGGCGACCACACTGTCCAGTGACCAGGCGCGCTCGGTGGAGTCCTGCGGGCCGTCGACCACGCCGGTCACGGTGACCGTCACCGGCCGGGCAGCCGGGTCGCCGGTACGCAGGCGCAGCCTGCCGCCCTCGGTGACGCCGAGCCGGCCGGCGGCGCGGCGGTCGACGGCGATCTGCCGGGCGCCGGACGGGTATGCCCCGGAGACCAGGGTGAGCCGGGACAGTGGGCCGCTGCCGGGGTCGGACAGGATCTCCAGGCCGGTGCCGGAGGCCGGGTCGCCGACCGAGAAGGTGGCGGTCACCCGGCCGGACACCTGGGTCACCCCGGCGGCCGAGCGGACCTCGGTGACCTGCCGCGGGGTCATCGGGAGGCCGCCGGACGAGTAGACCACCAGTGACACCCCGGCCGGGGTCTCGCTGAACGTGTCGAGGGTGGTGCGGGTGACGATCGCGTGGGCCAGCACGGTGCCGAACACCACGAACGCCGCGACCAGCACCGACAGGCCGGTCATCAGCAGCCGCCCGGGCCGGCGGAGGATGCCGGTGAGCTGGGTGCGCAGCACGGTGGCGGTCACCGGCCGGTGTCCCGGACGATGCGGCCGTCGGCCAGGATGAGGACGCGGTCGGCGTAGCCCGCGGCGTTCGGGTCGTGGGTGACCATCACGACGGTCTGGCCGAGGCGGTGCACCGAGTCGCGCAGGAAGCCGAGGACCTCGGCGCCGGAGTGTGAGTCCAGATTGCCGGTCGGCTCGTCGGCGAAGATCACCTCGGGGCGGGTGCTCAGCGCGCGGGCCAGGGCGACCCGCTGCTGCTGGCCGCCGGACAGCTCGGACGGGCGGTGGTCGAGCCGGTCGCCGATGCCGAGGACGCCGGTCACGTGCTCGAACAGGTCGGGGTCGACGGTGCGGCCGGCCAGCTCGGCGGGGAGTGTGATGTTCTGCCGGGCGGTGAGCTGGGGGAGCAGGTTGAACGACTGGAACACGAAGCCGATCCGGTCGCGGCGCACCGAGGTCAGGGCGCGGTCGGACAGGCCGGTGATCTCGGTGCCGCCGATGGTGACGCTGCCGCTGGTGACCGTGTCGAGCCCGGCCAGGCAGTGCATGAACGTCGACTTGCCGGACCCGGACGGTCCCATGATCGCGGTGAACCGGCCGGGTGCGAAGGTCGCCGACACCCCGTCCACGGCACGGACCGAACGATCACCCGCGCCGTACGTCTTGACCAGATCGGTCGCGGTCACGGCGCCCATCAGAACGTGATCCGCGGGATGCGCAGCTCGACACCGCTGTCGTCGCAGTGCCCGGCGGCCAGCTCGTAGATCTCCTCCAGCTGACCCTCGCGGGGCCGCTCGGGCGCGCCGGTCGCCTTGATGGTCTGCCACTGCACATACCACCCGACCTGGGTGCTGATGCCCTGGTCGACCATCTGGGTGTAGCGGATCTGCCGGATCTCCTGCGCCCACTTCTCGGCCGCGGCGGCGTCGGTGGGTGGCGTCTGGGCGCGGTCGATCAGCTGCTGGGCGAGGGTGCAGTCGGCGGCGGAGGCGGAGGTCGGCCCGAACCGCTTGTCCCACAGATAGTTGACGCCGTAGGCGACACCGGCCAGGACGACCACGGTGAGGACCGCGAGGGCGGCGAGTCTGCTCTTCACGCCCCTGATTCTTCGCCGCCGGCCGGTCATCGCGCGTCGTAGCCAGGGCTGATCTGTGCGGCCGCCGCGTACGACCCTGGTCTTACGCCCCCGGTTTGACCAGGCCGATCTCGTACGCGAACACCACCGCCTGCACCCGATCGCGCAGCTCCAGCTTCGCCAGGATCCGCCCGAAATGCGTCTTCACCGTGGCCTCGGCGACGTGCAGCCGGGCGGAGATCTCCGCGTTCGACAGCCCGGTGGCGACCAGCTCCAAGACCTCCCGCTCCCGGTCGGTCAGCCCGGCCAGCCGCTCGTCGGCCCGCCCCGGCAGGGTGAGCTGCCCGGCGAACCGGTCCAGCAGCGCCCGGGTCACCCGCGGCGCCACCACCGACTCGCCGGCCGCCACCGTCCGGATCGCCGCGAGCAGCTGATCCGGCGGCGAGTTCTTCAGCAGGAACGCGCTGGCCCCGGCCTGCAGCGCGGCGAACGCGTCCTCGTCGGTGTCGAACGTGGTCAGCGCCAGCACCCGCGGCCCGTCCGGGTCGGCGCAGATCCGCCGGGTGGCCTCCACCCCGTCCATCACCGGCATCCGGATGTCCATCACCACCACGTCGGCGGCGGTCGAGGCGAGCAGCGCCAGAGCCGTCGCGCCGTCCCCGGCCTCGCCGACGACCCGCATGTCCGGCTGCGCGCCCAGCACCATCCCGAAGCCGGCCCGCACCAGATCCTGATCGTCGACGAGCACAACTCGAATGGTCACCGTTAATCCTTGTCGTCGGTGAGGGGGATCATGGCACGGACCAGCCAGCCGGCGTCCGGGCGGGGCCCGGCGGAGAACTCCCCATGGTGTACGGCCACCCGCTCGCGCATCCCGAGCAGCCCGTTCCCGCCACTGTCCGCCGGCACGCTCACCCGGCCGTGCCCGTCGTCGGCGATCTCCAGGCGTACCGAATCCTCGCCGACGGTCAGCGAGACGGTGACCGTCGCGCCCGGCCCGGCATGCCGCAGCACGTTGGTCAGCGACTCCTGGACCAGCCGCAGCACGGTCAGGTCCACCGCCGGGGACAGCCGCCCGGTGTCACCGTCGACCCGCAGGCCGACGCCGAGCCCGGCCGCCCGCGCCCCCTCCACCACCCCGTCGAACTGCCCGAGCCGCCGCTCCGGGACGGTGTCGCCGGTGCCGCGCAGCACGGCCACGATCCGGTGCATGTCGGCGAGTGCCTCCCGCCCGGTGCCGGCCACCGTCCGCATCGCGTCGCGGGCCCGTTCGGTGTCGCTGTCCAGCACATACGTCGCCCCGTCGGCCTGCGCGATCATCACCGCCAGGCTGTGCGCCACCACGTCGTGCAGCTCCCGGGCGATGAACGCGCGCTCGTCGGCGGCGGCCAGCCGGGCCAGGTGGTCGCGTTCGCGTTCGGCGCCGTCGGCGCGTTCCCGGTTGGCGCGCAGCACGTAGGCGATCAGCCACACCGCCCCGCCGGCGCCGAGGATCGCGACGTGCTCGGCCAGGTGTGGATAGTCCAGGACGTCGCCGCCCCAGTCGTCCGGGATCCGGATCAGCACCCCGATCACCGTCCCGGCCAGCACGGTCACCCCGGACAGGCCGACCGCACGGGTGGACCGGGAGTGCGTGACGACCGCCGCCAAGGCCACCAGCACCGCTACGTCGTACCCGGCGGGAACTGTCGTGGCGGCCACGACCTGGACCCGCGGCGAGGACGGCGACCACCGCGAACACCCGGACCGGTGCGAAGCGCCGGGCCACCAGGGCCAGAGCCATGGCCAGGCCGATCATCGTGTCGACCGGGGAGCGTTCGAGGTACTGCACGGCGATCGTCGCGACCACGGTGACGATCGTCAGGTCCCAGAGCAGCAGCAGTTCGGATCGTTTCATCCGAGCCGCTGCATGCGCTCTTCACCCCACCGGGTGAGTTCGTGCAGGGCCTCGTTGAGGGTCCGTCCGTGCTCGGTCAGCGAGTAGTCCACCCGGGGCGGGACCACGCCGTGATCCCGCCGGACGATCAGCCCGTCCTCTTCCATCTCCCGCAGGTGCTGGGCCAGCATCTTCTCGCTGACCCCGTCCAGCGCGCGCCGCAGTTCCCCGAACCGCCGGGTGCCGTGGTCGTGCAGTTCCCACAGAATCGTCGACTTCCACTTGCCGGCGAACACGTCCATGGCGGCCTCGACCCCGCAGACGTACGGCCCTCTTCTGTTCACCGAGTCCCCCCACCCTTACTAAAAAGTGCGTACTTGTCCGCCCTGCCGCCACTCGCGAACGATGAGGACATGTCTACCAGCGTTACCTTCCTGGGGTTGGGCGCGATGGGATCCGCCCTGGCCACAGCCGTGTTGACGGCCGGCCGGCCGGCTGTGGTGTGGAACCGCGACCCGCGCCGCGCCCGGCCGCTCGCCGACCGTGGCGCGACCGTCATCGATCATGTCGGCAAGAGCACCGGGCCGATCGTCGTCTGCCTGTTCGACCACCGTTCGGTGCACGACGTGCTGGACCCGGTCGCCGATACCCTGACCGGCCGCACGGTGCTCAACCTGACCACCACGACCCCCGCCGAGTCCCGCGAACTGGCCGGGTGGGCCACCGCCCACGGCATCCGGTTCCTGGACGGGGCGATCCTCGCCGTACCGGAAATGATCGGCTCTCCCGGCTCGTCGATCTTCTACAGCGGCGCGCGGGACGTCTTCGACGCCCATCACGACCTGTGGGAGCTGTGGGGCGAGAGCGAATTCGCCGGTACGGATCCCGGCCTCGCCGCCCTGCACGACATGGCCATGCTGACCGGCATGTACACGATGTTCGCCGGGTTCCTCCAGGGTGCGGCCATGCTCGCCGCCGAGGGGGTGCCGGCGTCGGCGTTCGCGGCCCGGCAGGCGCCGTTCCTGGCCGCCATGACCGAGAGCCTGCCGGGGTACGCCGAGACCGTCGACACCCGTGACTACGCCGGCCCGGCGCAGCAGAGCCTGCGGTTCACCGCGACGGCCCTGTCCGCGCTGCTGCGGGCGGCGGTCGAGCAGGGTGTCGTACCGGCGGCTCTGCAACCGGTCCACGACCTGGTCAACCGCCAGATCGCCGCGGGTCACGGCGACCTCGGCACCGCCCGGATCTTCGAAGAGATGAGGTCTTCCTGATGTCCGCCGTCACCGTGATCGGTCTCGGTCCGATGGGCCGTGCGATGGTCACCGCCCTGCTCCGGGCCGGTCATCCGGTCACCGTCTGGAACCGCACCCCGTCGCGTGCCGACGCCCTGGTCGACGCGGGAGCGACCCGGGCCGGCACACCGTCGGAGGCGGTCGCCGCCAGCCCGGTGACGATTCTGAGCCTCACCGACTATCCGGCGATGTACGACATCCTGAAGTCCACCGACCTCACCGGCCGTGACGTGGTGAACCTCAGCTCGGACACCCCCGACGCCTCCCGGGAGGCAGCGGCATGGGTGAGCGGGCGGGGTGGGCGTTTCCTCACCGGAGGCGTGATGGTTCCGGCTCCGGCGGTCGGCAACCCGGGGGCGTACGTCTACTACAGCGGCCCGAAAGACCTGTTCACCACCCGTGAGCCGATGCTGGCGGTGCTGGGCGGGACCCGCTATCTGGGCGCCGATCCGGGTCTGGCGCAGCTGTTCTACCAGGCGAACCTGGACGTGTTCCTGACCGCGCTGTCGGCGCTGCTGCACGCCACCGCCCTGGTGACGGCGGCCGGGGTGCCGGCCGGCGACTTCCTGCCGGACGCGATGGACCTGCTCACCGCCGTCCCGTCGATGGTCGGTGGCGGTGCCGAGCTGGCCGCGGCCCTGGAGGTGGGCGACCACCCGGGCGAGCTGAGCACGGCGACGATGATGGGCGCGACCGCCGACCACATCCTGCGTACGAGCGAGAGGTCGGGTGTCGACACGCTCCTGCCGGCAGCGGTCAAGTCCCACTACGACCGGGCGATAGCGGCCGGCCACGGCTCCGCCGACTGGACCGCGCTCTACGAGGTGATCAGGCCGCGAACTTAGGGGCTGATCAAGGCCAGTTTCGTGTGCCGCGCAGCGGTGCGAATCGAGCCGTTGCGTGGCACGCGAGTTGCTCGCGTGCTGACTGTGCCGCGTAGTGGTGGGAATCGAGCCGTTGCGTGGCACGCGTGTTGCTTGTGAGTTGACTGTGCCGCGTAGCGGTGCGAATTGAGCCGTTGCGTGGCACGCGTGTTGCTTGTGAGTTGACTGTGCCGCGTTCCGGTGCGAAGCGCGCCGGAACGCGGCACATGTCGGTGGCCACCGCATTCGCCCGGCGGTCGCCGGGCGGTCCGGGGTGACGCCCGGCTCGCGCGGACCCCACCTAGCGACCCGATTTCTGTGGGGCCGACTGGCGTACCCCCATCGGGTTTGAGGCCGGACAGCGGACCGGGAGACGGGCGCCCACCGTGACCGGAATCAGACGGTTCCGCTGATCTCGTTGGGGGCGAACTCCAGGGTGGCGGAGTTCTTGATCTTGCCGGTGGTCAGGTCGAGCTGGTGGACCTTCTTGGCGGCCGGCTCGGTGATGTAGGCGACGTCGCCGCGGACGAAGATCGCCGGGCGGGGCTGCTGCCATTCGACCGGCTCGGTCCACGGCGCGACGACCGGCCAGGTGCTGGTGATCTTCGCGGTGGCCGGGTCGATGACGTGCAGGTTGCCGTCGGTGCCGAGGATCAGCGCCTCACCCTTGGGGCCGCGGTTGAGGGAGCGGAAGGTGTAGCTGACGCCCTCCGGCATCGGCACCACGGTGATCTTGTCGGTGGTGGTGTCGATCAGGGAGAAGTTCTCCGGGCGCTCCAGCTCGGCGTCCGGCTCGATCTTGAAGTCGCCGAGCAGGACGGGGGAGGCGTCGCTGCCGGCCTGGTTGCCGATCCGGCTGTACTCGCGGCCGCTGTTCACCTTGACGAACTTGCCCTCCTTGAAGAGCAGGACGCCGTTCTCGCAGCCGAGCGCGACCACCTCGCCCTGGGCGACGGCCTCGCCGTGCACGCCGGGGCACTCCTCGTTGCGGGCGATCTCCTTGCCGTCCTTGTCGAGCGCGAGCGCGCCGGACCGGGACTCCTCGGTGCCGATCGTGACGATCATGGTGCCGTCCGGGAGTTCGACGGCGACGCCGTGGTGCGGCTGGGCGGTCTTGTAGGTGCGGCCCTCGGGCTTGCCGTCGGCCAGCTGCTTCGGGTCGAAGCTGACCACCTCACCGGTGCCGTCGGTGAACAGGATGGTCTTGTCGTGGTGCCGGACCACGTGGCCGGGCTTGGCGCCGGGCCAGGCCATGTCGGTCATCTTGCCGGCGGCGGCGTCGAGCACCTGGAAGCCGGACTCGGTGGAGACGAACACGTGGTTGTCGTCGCCGGCCGGGTTGACCCGGTTGAACCCGGCGAGCGCGACGTTGTGCGCGACGGTCAGGGTCTCGCCGTCGAGGACGAGGATGCCGCCTTCGTACGTGATGGTCACCGGCTCTTTCACCGGCGCGGCTGCCGGTGTGGAGGAGGCGGCCTCAGGATTGTTTCCGCAGGCGGCCAAGGCTAGTGAGGCGGCGGCGAGAACCGCGATCCCACGACGGTGCATCAGAAATCTCCCAGACTGATAACGGAAATCATTTTCATTTACGGTACATGTGGATCCCCGGAAAGGGAAACCGGGGGGTCAGGCGGACAGTCCGCCGATGATCGCGTCGGCGTTGAACCGCATCATGGCCAGGTAACTCGCCGCGTCACCGTCCACATCGCTCAGCGACTCGGAGTAGAGGCCGACCACCTTCACGGTCAGGCCCGCCTCGGCCGCGAGGACCTCGGCCAGCCGGGCCGGCTGCGCGGTGTCGGCGAACACCGCCGGCACCCGGTGCCTCTCGATCGCGGTCACCAGCGACGCCAGATCCGACGAACTCGGCGAGGCCAGGGTGGTGCCGCTCGGCAGGATCGCCCCGACCACGGTGAAGTCGTAACGGTCGGCCAGGTAGCCGAAGACGTGGTGGTTGGTGACGAGCACGCGACGTTCCTTCGGGAGCTGCCCGAAACGCGACTCCAGGTCGTTGTCGAGTTCGGTCAATCGCCTGCCGTACGCCTCCGCACGCGCTCGCACCGCCCCCGCGTCCACGCCGCTCACGTGGGTGACGATCTCCTCGGTGAGCAGCCGGACGGCCGCGTTCATCCGGGCCGGATCGGTCCAGAAATGCGGATCGGGCATCCCGGCCGCGTCCCCGTCCTGGTACTCCATCGGCTCGGCCCGCGCGCCCACCTCGACGGCCGGCACCCCCTCGGCGACCGCTGCCTCGACGTGTTGCAGCACGCCCTCCTCCAGGCCGAGCCCGTTGTAGACGACCAGGTCGGCGGTCTGCATGGTGTGCGCCTCGCGGGCCGAGATCGCGAACGAGTGCGGGTCGGCGTTCGGTTTCATCAGCACCGTCACGTCGGCCTGATCGCCGGTGATCTCGCGGACCACGTCGCCGAGGATGTTGGTGGTCACCACGATGCTCGCGCCGTCGTCGGTGGTGCAGGCGGTGAGGCCGCCGGACAGCACCGCCACCGCGCCGGCGATCGCCAGCAGCCGCCTCACCGTCCCACCTCCACGACCAGGTCGGGCTGTTCGGTGGCGCGCAGGGTGCGCGCGGTGCGCAGCTTGTCCGCGTAGTCGATCTCGTGGATCACCCGCGCCGGCGGTTCGGCCAGGTAGGCGCGGCTGATGTCCAGCGTCAGCGTGGTGGCTTTCAAAGGTTTCTCGGCGAGCATCCGCCCGGACTCCAGGTCGTAGCTGGCCAGGGTGCCGGCCGAATCCAGCGCGAGCACCGTGGCGGCGTCGGCCGGGGACGCGGCGGTCACCAGTTCACGGTCCTTCACGGTCAGGTGCTTCAGGGTGACCTTGGCCGCGTTGACCGACCAGACCGTGTCCTTTCCGGCGACGGCCGCCTCGTTGCTGCGCGGCCGGAACCCGAACCCGGTGTCCGCGACCGTTCCGGGGGCGTCCAGTCTCTGCGCGGTCAGGCCCCCGTCGGTCTGCTTGATCCGCACCAGCGCGTCCTCGCAGGCGATGACCGTCCCGCCGCGCAGCGCCACCCAGCCGCGGGGTGCCGCGCACGGGGTCTCCAGGGCGCCGTTCGGCTTGCCGTCGGGGCCCATCGCCACGATGCGGTTCGCCGGCTTGTCACGGTCGTCGCCGACGGCGACCAGGAGCATTTCCGCGTACGGTACGGCCAGCGCGGTCGTGCTGCCGGAGTCGATCGTGCTGACCTCGCTGATCCGGCCCTCCTCCAGCTGCCGCCGGTCCAGCACCCGGATCCGCCCGTCGGTGGTGCCGACCGCGGTGTGCGCCCCGAATCCGGCGACCGTGGCCACCGGCTGGTCGAACGTGACGGTGCCGAGGGTGCGTTCCGGAGCCCGGTAGTAGTGCACGTGATCGGTGTGGTCCACGGTCCACACCCCGGCGTCGACGATCTCCAGGGTGCGATCGCCGTCGGTCACGTAGACGAACCGGCCGTCCTCGGTCAGCTCCCGCGCCCCGATCGTCAGGCCGACCTGTTTCTCCTGCTCGGTGGCGAGGTCCAGCAGGTGCAGCTGCCGGGAGTCGCGGGCGGTGTAGGCGAGGGCCGACTGGGCTTCGGAGGCCTCGGAGGCTCCGGCGACGTACCCGTGCGGTGGTTCGGCGGGTTCCTCGGGTGGGCCGCCGCAGGCGGCCAGGGCGAGTATGAGGCTCACCGCGACGAGGCTCTTTCTGGTCACGAGGTTCCTTTCCAGGGGAGGGGCAGGCGCCGGGCGCCCAGCAGGACGAAGAAGATGCCGACCGCGACGGCGGCGATGGTCGCGCCGGCCGCGGTGGCCGCGAACCAGGAGATCCACAGGCCGAGAACGGTGGCGGTGGCGCCGATCAGGAAGGCGGCCAGCATCACCGCGGGCAGCCGCCGGGCGACCAGCATCGCGGCCGCCGACGGGGCGATCAGCATGCCGAAGGCGAGCAGCGTGCCGACCACGCTGAACGCGACCGCCATGGTGACGGTGAGCAGGCCCATCATCACCACGTTGGCGAGGTCCGGCCGCAGGCCCAGGGTGCGGGCCTTGCGCGGGTCGAAGGTCAGGGCCAGGAACGGCCGGTGGAACACCGCCGCGACCGCCGCCACCAGCAGGCCCGCGCCGGCCAGCAGCAGCAGATCCTCCCGGCGGATGGCGAGCACGTCGCCGAAGAGGAACGCGGTCAGGTCGGTGGCGAACGACCGGGAGTGCGAGACGATGATCACGCCGATCGAGAGCATGCCGACGAACAGCAGGCCGATGCTGGTGTCCCGGCCGAACTCGCGGCTGTTGCGCAGCGCGTTGACCCCGGCCGCCATGGCGAACGCGCTGACCGCGGCGCCGATCACCGGGTTGCCGCCGAGGATCGAGGCGACCGCCACGCCGGGCAGCATGCCGTGGCTCATCGCCTCGCCCAGGAAGGTCATCCCGCGGGCGATCACCCACACCCCGGTCAGCGCGCACACCGCGGCCAGCAGGACGCCGCCGAGCAGGGCGCGCTGGACGAACGAGACGGTGAAGGGCTCGGTCAAAGTCGTCAACACCGGGACCAATATAGTGGTAGTGAAAACCGTTATCGTTTTAGGGGAACCGATGTTGACCGCCTCACACCTGGGCTTCCGGTACGCCGGCACACCCGTGCTGCACGACGTCAACCTGCGCGCCGAACCCGCGTCGATGCTGGCCGTGACCGGTCCCAACGGCTGCGGCAAGAGCACCCTGCTGCACCTGCTCGCCGGAGTCCTGAAACCCGCCGAAGGCCTGGTCGAACGGCCACCCGGCACCCGGATCGCGCTGCTCCCACAGCGCACCGGCGACATCGACGCGCTGCCGCTCACCGTCGCCGAATGCGTACGGATCGGCCGGTTCGGCGGCGGACTGCTCCGCCGGCTCACCCGCGCCGACAAAGCGGTGGTGACCGAGATCATGGAACGGCTCGACATCGCCCACCTGGGCCGGCGGCGGCTGCGGGAACTCTCCGGCGGTCAGCGCCAGCGCACCCTGATCGCGCAGGCCTTCGCCCAGGACGCCGAGGTCTACATCCTCGACGAGCCCACCGCGGCCCTCGACGTGAGCAGCCGCGCACGGGTCCACGAACTGCTCACCGAACGGGTCCGCGACGGCGCCTCGATCGTCATGGCCAGCCACGACGACGAGGAGACCGCGCTGGCCGGGCGTACCCTACGGCTCAGTTCGGTGTCTTCGTCTGCCGCTTGATCTCGTACATCGCCACGTCCGCCCGGTGCAGCAGATCGTCGACGGTGTCGTCCGGGGCGGTGGCGAACGCCACCCCGATACTCGCGGTGGGCTGCACCATGGTGGCACCCACGTCGATCGGCACCGCCATCGCGGCCCGGATCCGCTGCAACACCGCCTGGGCGTACCCGGCCTCCGGCAGGTCCACCAGGAACACCGCGAACTCGTCCCCACCGAGCCGGACCACCAGATCCGCGCCCAGCACCGACCGCCGCAGCAGCCGGCCGAAACCGATCAGCAACCGGTCACCGGCCTGATGACCGAACTCGTCGTTGATCTGCTTGAAGCCGTTCATGTCGATCACCAGCGCCGCCACCGTCGTGTGGTTGCGCTGGGCCCGGGCCAGCGCGCGCGGCACCGCGTCGTACATCTGCACCCGGTTGGCCAGCCCGGTCAGCTGATCGGTCACGGCCATCCGATGGTTCTCCCGCGCGGCCACCATCTGCCGGGCGAACACCAGCGTGGTCACCAGGAACGCGCCACCGATCAGGCCGGCCGCCGGATACGGGTGCTCGATGCCGACGGTGAACATCAGCAGCAGATAGCCCGGGATCGCGGTCAGATACGGCCACCGGGCCAGACCGGGGGAGGGGACGAAACCGCCGTCACGCTGCGGCCGCCGGGACTCCCAGATCTGCACACAGGGCGCGAGTGCCAGCAGGAACAGGCCGGCCGCCCACAGCATGCTCTGATCGGCCGACGGCATCAGCGAACCACCGTGGTTGATCACGTACGCCCGGCGGGTGTCGCCCATCAGGATCAGCATCACCGCGCCGACCAGCGTCATCAACGGCAACCGGGCCACCCGCGACGTGGTGCCCTGCAACAGCACGATACTGACCCCGAACAGCATCATCGCGTCCAGCAGCGGCCGCAGGATGCTCGGCGTCAACTCCCGCCAGCCCGCCGACGACGACTCCGCCAGCGCCGGGCTGAGCACCAGGAACCACAGCACCATCGCCGAACCGACCGCGACCACCGCCGCGTCCAGCCACAATTTCACCTTCTCGGCGCGGGTGTCCGGCATCCGGATGAACGCCCAGATCCCGACCAGCGTCACCGGCTGCAGCATCAGGTGCAGGATCTCCGGCACACTCGGGAACGGCTTGCCGGGATAGATCGCGTACAGCACCGTGACGATCAGCCACAGCGCGTAGGAGGGCAGCATCAGCCGCCAGGCCCGGCGGATCCGCGGCGGCAGATCGGCGGAACGGCCCGCGCGGGCGGCGAAGAACAGACCCAGGACGGTGTACGCCAACTGCGCGGTCACCACCACGGTCGAGGGCAGGAAGGGGACGGTGACCACCGTCACGACGCCGAGCATCAGCAGCAGGACGAGCCCGGCAGTGCCCCGAGAACGCCACCCGCCCATGCCGTACTGCTCGGCATTCACCGGCAAAATCTGAGCGTTCCCGGGGCTACCGTCAGTTCTGCCTCATCGCCTGCCTGATCCAGCCGGCGATGTCGTCGGTGCGGGCCGCCAGCTCCAGGCCGGTGTGCGGGCACGACGGGCCGTTGCTGACCACCGCGACGAGCACGGGGCCCTTGCGGGACTGCTGGAAGAACGGGCCACCGGAGTCGTACGGGCAAGGGGTGGTGTTGTTCCGCGGTTTGTGCCCGGAAAGCTCGGTGACCGAATCGGTGACCCGGACCACCTTCATCTGCCCGGTCCGCAACCGTGTCTCCGGAACCGGGTTCGTGCTGGTCACCGAGCCGTAGCCGGTCAGCCGCAGGATCGCCCCGGTCTTCGGCGCGCTCCGGCCCACCGTGATCGGCCGAACGTCGGTGACCGGTTCGGCCAGCTTCGCCACGGCCACGTCCGCGGTCGGCGACTGACGCACCGCCACCACCGTGGTCTCCTGCCCGGCGCTACTCGTCAGATCGGTGCGCCCGACCGTCGCGGTGGTCTCCTCGGCCACCGGCCGGTCCACCCGCACCCCGTTCGCGTCCCGGAAACAGTGCCCGGCGGTGATCACCCACTGCCGGGCGATCAGCGCGCCCGAACACGCGCTGTCACGTTTACCGCCGTCCGCGGTCGGAATGCCGGTCATGGTCAGTTTGACCGAGAACGCATACCTGCCGATCGGGACCGGCTCACCGTTGGCGATCGCGTTCGCCGGCACCGTCCCGCTGGCGGCACCGGCGACCACCGCCACGGGTAACAACGCTCCGGCCAGCAGCCGTGTTCTGGTGGTGCGTCGCATAGGCGGGCTCCCTCTCCGCTCAGAATCGACCGCGATCGCGGTCCTTTGTGGAACATGCACCGTCCGGCCCGATGCCAAACCCGGAATCGGTAAGGTCGCGATCATGAACGTCGTGGTGGTGGGAGCCGGCATCGCCGGACTGTCGTGCGCGCGGGCCCTGACCGAGGGCGGCGCGCGGGTCCGGGTCCTGGAACGCGGCCGGGTCGCCGGAGGCCGCCTGGCCAGCAAACGCTACGACGGCCGGTATGCCGACATCGGCGCCGCCTACCTGGTCGCCGACGACCCCGCCTTCGCGGCTCAGGTGACCTCCTGGGAGTCCCGGGGCCTGGCCCGGCGATGGACCGACACGCTGCGGGTCTTCTCCGGTTCCGCCGGTTCCGCCGCTTCTGCCTCCGCCGCTTCTGCCGCCGCCGGTTCCGCCTCCGCCGCTTCTGCCGCCGCCGCTTCTGCCTCCGCCGCTTCTGCCGCCGATGCCGCCGGTCCGTTGCGGTGGGCGGCGCCCGGCGGTCTGCGTTCCCTCGCCGAGGACCTGACGACCGGAATTGACGTACGCCTGCAAAGCCCCGTCTCCACCCTGCCCACCGACGCCGACGCGGTGGTCCTCGCGATGCCCGGCCCGCAGGCGCTCCGGCTGGCCCCGCCGCCCGGCATCGTCGCCGCGGCCCGCGCCCAGACCTGGCATCCGGTGATCGCCGCGGTCCTCACCTACCCGGCCCGCACGTGGCCCTCGTTCCACGGCGCGTTCGTCAACGACCACCCGGCCCTGGCCACCGTCTGCGACGACGGCGACCGCCGCGGCGACGACGCCCCGGTGCTGGTCGCCCACTCCACGGCCGCCCTGGCCGCCCGGCACCTGGACGATCCGTCCGGCGCCGGCCCGATCATCGCCGCCGCGGTCGGTGAACTGCTGTCCCTGCCGGACGAGCCGTCGGTCGCCGTGCACCGCTGGACCTACGCCCAGCCCGACCCGTCCGACACCCCCTACGTCTCCGACGGCGGCGTATGGCTCTGCGGCGACGCCTTCGGCCGCCCCCGCGTCCAGACCGCCTGGCTCTCCGGCCGCGCGGTAGCCCAGGCACTGCTCGCGGGATAGTCGTCCGCGTCAATCGCGCGCCCCGCCGTGCCGACCTTCTGACTCAAAGCCGTCCGACACAAGAGCACCCGCGATCTTGGTCGATTCACCACTGGAATGGTTCTCGTTCTCGGTCGCCGACCCGTTTGCGGTCGATTTCCCGCATGGGCGTCCGCTTCCGCCCTTATTCCGCGCCAATCTTGGATGATTTACCACCGGAAGAGCCTTGCTATTGGCTGTCTGATCATTTGCGGTCGATCCCTCGCGCGGGCGAACCATTCAGCAGAGATCTTGGTGAATTTACCACCATAAAGAGGCGTCTTCGCGGCTGCTGGCCCGCTCGCGGTCAATTTCGCGCAAATGTCCGCCTTCCGGCTCCACTCTGGCCGATCTT